>JAJTIE010000039.1 GCA_021300195.1 Bacteroidota bacterium
AGGGTACACAAAAATAGGACAGACTCTATACGAGCATCCATTGAAAACTTGGTTGCATATGGGGGGAAGCAAAATATCCCTATTTAGCATGCTAAAGGTGCCTCGCGACTTATTTATGGAGTACAAAAGCTATCATTTTCGCCTAAGGGAACTTCGGAAATCAGCCACCTTGCAGCAGTCTGTGCATTTACTGGCTTTCTTTGTCTGCGAAACCCTTTCTGCCCCTAGGGTAGGTTCAGCACCTTGCCGCTTGTAAGCTTTCTATCTTACAGATCTGTCCCCAGCAGGATTTCGCGCCAACGCAGTTTTTAAGGAGGAGTCCGGTTTTAATCGTAAGGTTATCGTTCCTTGCAGCCGGCTTCTACTCCGAACCCTTATTCAGGCACACCAGCGAGATATTCACCTCGAATATCGATCCCAGGTCCTTCCCGATCTGCAGGTTGTCCTCGTCGTCTCTCTCGTACACCCATACGAGGTCAACACGCGGGAGGATCCCCGATTTTTCATAGCCTTTCAGCTTATCTACCAGCATAAACAGCTGCTTGGTGGAGCTGGTATTGATGTAATGTAGAGCCGAAACAAGCTTAAAGGGCTCTGTTCTCAGCATTTCTTTGTGCTTTTCCAGCCATTCCAGCACGGGATCAAACACTTCCAGCGCGTTGGCGGGATAGCAGGCACCCGAGAAGCTGAGAACATTTGTTTCAGCATCATAGTGAATCTCAGGACTGCTTTCGCTGGGAGATCTGTGAAACGGAGCTATGCCGGCGGGCTCATTCATATGCACGGCAAGATACGAAAACCCTGAATACTAGATACCTCTATACGCCTTGATGGCCTGATAAATGGAGCTGGAAATGTGGTCTTGTCCCTCGTTACTGGTCAGAAACTTCTCCTCATTGGGGTTTGAGATAAAGCCGGTTTCCACCAGCACACTTGGCATGCTGGTACGCCACAGCACCAGGAAGCCGGCCTGCTTTACACCCCGGTCATAGCGCCGGGTGGTGGTTACTATGCTCTTCTGTATCTTCTGTGCCAGGCTTAGGCTCTCCTGGTGGTGTGCATGCTGCGTTAGGCGGAACATAATGTAGGCCTCGGGGCTTTTGGGGTTAAACCCATCATACTTCTGGGTGTGGTTGTCCTCCATCAGGATGGAACTGTTTTCTTGCATAATCACGTCCAGCTGGGCCTCGCTCTTGTGCATGCCCACCGCATAGGTTTCTATCCCGTGGGCGCTGGGGTCGCTGTTGCTGTTGCAATGGATGCTGATAAAAAGGTCTGCGTGCTTGTCGTTTGCCTCATCTGCCCGCTCGTACAGGCCCACAAAGGCATCGGTGCTGCGTGTGCGCACTACCTTGATGTTCGGGTCATTGGCCGTTAGCATCTGGCTCAGCTTATTGGATATGGCCAGTGTTACGTTCTTTTCATAGTTACGCTTGCTGGCACCTATGGCACCTGCATCCTTGCCACCATGGCCGGCATCCAGTACAATGAGGCGTACCTGCCGAACGGGCCTGGGTGCCACCCAGGTGAAGGAGGAAAATGCAAACAGCAGACTAAAAATACAGAGGGAGAGAGGTCGCATAGCACTTACTTTTTACTTTTGTGGCGCTGCCCTTGCCAGTACGCGCTTATTGCAAATTTCGCACCTAATTGTCAAAAATAACATACCTACTGCTCCACAGTTGTGCGGTTCTGCTCCTAGTGGGGGGGTGGATAAGCCCGCTATGGGCGCAGGTGGACGCCGGAGGCCAGCCCACCAACACGCAGGCCGGCACGGCCACAGACAGCCTGCGTACCCTGCAGCAGGCTGCTACGGATACAACCCGTGAGGCCGACAGCCTATCCAAAGTGCGGGTGCTACAGGCTGATAGCCTGCTGCTGGATAGCCTGGAGCAAAATGCTACCCTGAAGGCCAGCGTGCGCTATGAGGCGGCAGACAGTGTTGTCTTTGACTTCAGCAGCCAGCGCCTGCTGCTGTATGAGCAGAGCAAGGTAGACTATACGGATATGAGCCTGAGCGCCAAACGAATCCAGATAGACATGGCTCAGAAGACCATGGCAGCCCAAGGGGTGGCCGATAGCCTGGGCCAGCTACAGGGCACCCCCACCTTTGTGCAGGGCGAGGATAAATACGAAACCGAGTCCATCCGCTACAACTACGCCACCGAGAAGGGGCAGGTTACCTATGCCTACACCACCCAGAACAACGAGCAGATCCTGGGCGAGCGGGCCCGGAGGAATCCGGACAAAACCTTCTATATAGAGAATGGGCGCTTCACCACCTGCACGCACCCGCATCCGCACTTCTACATAGGTGCCCGCAGGCTGAAGATGATCCCCAACGACCGAATCATCAGCGGGCCACTCTTCCTCAGCATAGCCGATGTACCCCTGCCCATCCTGCTGCCATTCGGCTTCTTCCCTTTTCAGAAAAGTCGCTCGAGCGGCCTGCTGTTTCCCGAGTTTGGCGAGGCCCGAGACCGGGGCTACTTCCTCCGCAACCTGGGCTTCTACTGGGCAGCCAGTGAGTACTGGGATCTGGCCATATTGGGAGACATCTACTCTCGGGGTGGCTATCGCATCAACCCCCGCATGAACTACCGGAAGCGCTATGGCTTCAATGGGTCGTTCAGTTTTGAGTACAGCCAAATAAGCGTAAACTTCCCGGAGGATGAGGGGTTTGCGGATCCCGCCTTCAACTATCGGCAAGAGACAAACTTTTTTGTAGACTGGACCCACAGCCAGACCCTAACACCCCAGAGCAGCCTGAATGCTAATGTGCATGCAGGCAGCAGCAACTACCTGCGGCGTAATGGGTTTGGCCAAGACATCCTGCGCAATGACTTGCGTTCCAGCATCTCGTACCAAACGCGCTTTCCGAGGCTGAAGGCCAGCCTGACGGCCAACCTGGACCACCAGCAGAACCTGAATGCCGTACAAGACCCCACCTTTGGCCTGGCACGCATGCTAAGCCTTACCCTCCCCAGGGTGGCCTTTAACAAAGACCGGATGTATCCATTCCGGCCCCTTGTGGGGGCTGCTAGCCGCAGATGGTATGAAAACATAGGCATAACCTACAATGCCGAGGTGCAGAACCAGCTACGCATACCCGATAGCCTGCTCTTCACCCCCGAGGCCTTTGACAGGCTAAACAGCGGCATGGTGCAGCGCGTGGGCATTAATACCAACCTGAAGCTACTGCAATACTTCAACCTTACGCCCAGCCTGAACTACAATGAGTACTGGTACCTGGAGGAGGTGCAGCGCAGGCACATAGCCCGTGGCGAAAAGCAGCTGGATAGCCTGGCTACCAAGCAGGTACAGAACGGATTTCAGCGCGGCGGAGACTGGAGCCTAAGCCTGAACCTGACCACCAACGTGTATGGCACCAGCCGAAAATTTGGCCGAAACCAGCTACAGGTACGCCACGTACTGCAGCCCAACCTGGGCTATACCTATCGGCCAGACTTTAGCCAGACCCAGTCCTACCGCACCATTACCAGTACAGACAGCCTGATGACGCAGCTTACCTACAGCCGCTTCGAGGGCCTGCTGTATGGCGGGCCACCCAGGGGCGAGCAGCAGCAGCTAAGCCTGAGCCTGAACAACCTGTGGGAGGCCAAGTACTATGCCCGAGATGCAAAAGTAGACAGCCTGACCGGCAAGCGCCAGTATACCTACCTGAAGCTGATAGATAACCTGGGCCTGGCAGGAAACTACAACTTTGCTGCGGACAGCTTTCAGCTTTCCCTCATCAATGCATCGCTACGCACGGTGCTGTATCGCGACCTGCTGAACCTGAACGTATCGGCCAACTATGACCCCTACGACTTTGTGACCACCGTAAACGAAACAACCCGGGTAGCGAGCTACCGCCGCCTGAATGAGTTTGGGGTGAAAAATGGCAAGCTTCTCCGCCTGGTGAATGCCAGCTTTGCCCTGGGGGCCACGGTGCGCAGGGGCCAGTTCGACTCGGATAGCCGAAAGGACAACCAGGCCAGAAGGGCTGCACGGCTGAGCCCTGCCCAGCAGGCCTACCGAAGCCTCTATCAGCCCATCAACTTCGACTGGCGCTTCGGGGCCAACTATACCCTAAATTATAGCCGACCCTTTGACGTGGCTACCGAGCAGATACGCCATAGCCTGAACCTGACTGCCGGCCTGAAGCCTACCCCCAACTGGGACCTGAGCCTGAACACGAACTACGACCTGGAGAACGAAGAATTTGCCTTTACCCAGGTGAACATAAGCCGAGACCTGCACTGCTGGCAGATGACCCTCAGCTGGATCCCCATTGGCATCCGACAGAGCTATCTCATTACCCTGAATGTAAAGGCCTCTACCCTGAAGGACCTGAAGATAACCAAGCGAAGAGACTGGCGCGATACCTTTATCGACATCCCCTAGTGCCCCGGCGCATACCAAACTATTTGCTTGCTTGCCGGGTTATTATGCCTATGAGCCAGTCTTATCTCCCCATAGATTGCAACCTGTACGACCGCTACCTGGCCCTGGCTACCCTGCGTAGCCCCATACGCCTGGTGTACCAGCTACCTGAGGTTACCTCCACGTATCAGCTAGAGGATACAATTGCTGATGTATATACCCAGGATGGGGCAGAGTGGCTACGCACCACCAACGGAGTCTGCATTCGGCTAGACCACATCCTGCAACTGCAGCCCCTACCCGTAGGCTAGCGCGCTGCTGGTGGGATCCTCCGGGGCACGCCGGCACCCTTTCTTCGCACCCGCTACCCGCTCAAAGTCGCCGTGTGTGCCTGTGGCCAAGGGCAGATTGATCGGCTGGCTGCTAGCCCCTATATTCGTGGGCTATTTTCTGATACACATGAGAAGAACCTGCCTGCTACTGGCCCTGCTGCTACCCCTGGTTGGGCTGGCACAGCCCACCCCCAAACCCCTGAGCCTGGAAGATATCTGGCTGTACTATCGCTTCTATCCGGCGGGTACCGATGGCTTTGCCTGGATGAAAGACGACCGCTACTACACCACCTATACCGAGGCCGGAGACCTGGTGCAGCAGGCCGTGGAGCACGAAGACCAGCAGCAGATGCTGGTAGAGGCCAAAGCCCTGAGCCTGAATGAAAAAAAGAGCCTGAGTGGCACCGCCTATACCCTGAGCACCGGTGGCGGAAAGCTGCTCTTCAGAACGGAACATAAGCCCATCTATCGCCACAGCGCTACCGATCAGTGCTATGTGTACGACCGGCAGGCTCAGCAGCTACAGCCTGTTTTCGATGCCAAGCCTATTATGCACCCCACCTTCAGCCCACAGGAGGACCGGGTAGCCTTTGTGTATGAAAACAACCTGTACATCCAGCCCCTGGGCCAGGAGGCAAAAGCCATCACCACCGATGGGCAGCGAAACCAGCTTATCTACGGCGCCAGCGACTGGGTGTACGAGGAGGAGTTTACCCTGGTGCGTGCCTACGAGTGGTCGCCCACGGGCCGCTACCTGGCCTACTACCGCTTTGACGAAACTGCGGTAAAGCAGTATAGCCTGGACCGCTACGGCAGCCTCTACCCCGAGCCTTATACCTTCAAATACCCCAAGGCCGGAGAGCTGAATGCTGCCGTAAGCCTGCACGTGTATGATACCCAAACCGGAAAGCACACGGACGTGCAAAGCCCCGCCTCGCCCGATGTGTACTACCCCCGCATCTGGTGGGCAGCCGGAGACCAGCTGGTGGTGGCCCGCATGAACCGACTGCAAAACCAGCTGGACCTACTGCTGGCCAGCCCCGAAAATGGCAGCACAGCCATCCTGCTACAGGAAAAGAGCGAAACCTACATACGCGAAATCAGCGAGCAAACCCTCACCTTCCTTGCCGATGGCAGGCGCTACATCTACCTGAGCGAAAAGGAGGGCTTTCAGCACGCCTATCTGCGCGAAATAAACAGCAGCAAAGAGATACAGCTGACTAAGGGAGACTGGGAGATTACCCACTTCTACGGTGTAGACGAAAAAGCCGGCCTCATCTACTACCAGAGCACGGAGGAAAGCCCCCTGGAGCGCCACATCTATCAGGCAGACCTGAGCGGAAAGAATAAGAAGCGGCTGACCGATGAGCCAGGCACACACGAGGCCGACTTTAGCCCAGGCCATAGCTACTGGGTGCACACCTACAGCAGTGTAGATACCCCCCCCTTATCCGCCTGCGAAATGCCAAGGGAAAAGTAGTGCGGGTGCTGGAAGACAATGCCGCCCTAAAGGAACGCATACAAAGCTATAAGCCGGTGGAGAAGCGCTTTTTCACCTTCAAAAACGAAGCGGGTGTGGAGCTGTACGGCTGGGAGATGCGCCCTGCCAGCCTGGAGCCAGCCCAAAAGTACCCGCTCCTGCTATACAGCTACAGTGGCCCAGGCAGCCAGCAGGTAAGCCGGGAATACAACCCGCTGGACTACTGGTGGTACCAGTACCTGTGCACACAGGGCTATGTGGTGGTGTGCGTAGACCCCCGAGGTACCGGGGCCAGGGGCCGCGACTTCCGGGCTGCTACCTACCGCCAGCTGGGCAAGTATGAAACCGAAGACCTGATAGCCACGGCCGACTACCTGGCCACCAAATCCTATATAGACCCCGCGCGGATCGGGGTATGGGGCTGGAGCTACGGCGGCTACATGAGCAGCCTGTGCATTACCAAGGGGGCACACCGCTTCCGCACGGCCATAGCCGTGGCCCCGGTTACCAACTGGCGCTTCTACGACACCATCTACACCGAGCGCTACATGGCCACCCCCCAGGAAAACCCCGACGGCTATGACGACAATAGCCCCATCAACCACGCGGATAAGCTGAAGGGCAGCTACCTGCTGATACACGGCATGGCCGACGACAACGTCCACCTGCAGAATGCCGCCGAAATGGCCGCTGCCCTGGTGGAAAATAACCGGGACTTCGAAATGTTTTTCTACCCAAACAAAAACCACGGCATCTACGGGGGCTACACCCGCCTGCATCTGTACCGCCAGATGACCGAATTCCTCGACCGCACCCTCAAGGGGGCCCAGCCTGGCACACGCCACTAGGCAGCCCGTTATCACACGCATTTCATACACCCCTTTATGCCCCGCATCCTTACTGGTATACAGGCCTCTGGTAGCCCCCATATGGGCAACCTGCTGGGGGCCATCCTGCCCGCCCTGGCCCTTAGCCAGGCAGAGCCTAGCCCCAGCTTCTTCTTCATCGCCAACCTGCACGCCCTCACCAGCCTGAAGGATGCCGCCGCCGTACGCCGCAATACACAGGCTGTGGCCGCCGCCTGGCTGGCCTGTGGCCTGGATGTAGAGAAAGATGTATTCTACCGGCAGAGCGAGATACCCGAGGTTACGGAGCTGGCCTGGTACCTCAGCTGCTTCACCCCCTATCCCATGCTGGCAAATGCCCACAGCTTCAAGGACAAGCAAGCCCAGCTGGCCGACGTGAATGCGGGCTTGTTTACCTATCCGGTGCTTATGGCGGCAGACATCCTGCTGTATGAGGCCGAGCTGATACCTGTGGGCAAAGACCAGCAGCAGCACCTGGAGATGACCCGAGACATAGCCGGTGCCTTCAACCGCCAGCTGGGCGACACCTTTCGGCTACCCGAAGCGAAGATAAGCGAGGAGGTAATGACCATACCCGGCATAGACGGGCGCAAGATGAGCAAGAGCTACCAAAACTACATCGATATCTTTCTGCCCGAGCGCGAGCTGCGAAAGGTGGTGATGAAAATAGTAACCGACAGCACCCCCATGGAGGCGCCCAAAGACCCGGATAGCTGCAATGTAGTGGCCCTGTACCGCCTGGTGGCAGAGCCCGATCAGATAGCCAGCATGGAGCAAAGCTACCGAGCCGGAAACTATGGCTACGGCCATGCCAAGCAGGCCCTATACGAGGCGCTACTACAGCGCTTTGCCACCCAGCGGGCACGCCATGCCGAGCTGATGGCAAACCCGCAGGTAATAGAACAAGCCCTACAGCTGGGCGAACAAAAAGCCCGGGCCATAGCTGGCGCCGTACTGGCGCGTGTGCGCACACAGATGGGAACCACCGCCTGAAAAACAGCGCAGGTGCGGCCAATTTTTTTGCAAAAAATTACGGCTCCATACTGGCATTTAACCGAAACGTATCTATATTTGCATCCCCATTGCCCCGTCGTCTAAAGGTAGGACAGTTGATTTTGGTTCAATATGTGGGGGTTCGAATCCTCCCGGGGCAACTACCTCTTTACACTGCATGCGCCAGTTCCAGCTCTTCTCCGGTTCCGCCTCCCAGTATTTGGCAGAGGAAATAGCAACCGAGTACGGCTGCACCTTGGGCGAGGTAGAGATACAGCGATTCTCGGACGGAGAGATGCAGCCTACCTTCAAGGTAAGCACAAGAGGGAACGATGTATACATCATACAGAGTACCCTGCCGCCAGCAGACAATATGATGGAGCTGCTGCTGATGATGGATGCTGCCAAGCGCAGCAGTGCCAGCGCCGTTACCGTAGTGATTCCCTACTTTGGCTACGCACGCCAGGACCGTAAAGACAAGCCCCGCGTGAGCATAGGGGCCAAGCTGATGGCAAACCTGCTGGTATCCTCTGGTGCCACACGGGTAGTAACCATGGACCTCCACGCCGGGCAGATCCAAGGCTTTTTTGATATTCCGGTAGACAACCTGGAGGCTACCTCCGTCTTCATACCCTACATGGAGGCACTGGCCCTGGAAGACCTGACCATAGCCAGCCCCGATATGGGCGGTGTGGCACGCGCCCGCACCTATGCCAAGCACCTGAAGGCTGAGCTGGTGATGGTAGACAAATACCGCGAGCGGGCAAATCAGGTATCCAGTATGCGCCTCATTGGCGATGTGAAAGACCGGAATGTATTGATTGTGGATGACATCATCGACACAGCCGGTACCCTTACCAAGTCTGCCGAGTACATCATGGAGCAGGGTGCCCGCAGTGTGCGTGCCGCCATTACTCACCCAATCCTCAGCGGCCCGGCCTACGAGCGGATAAACGCCTCCGTAATCGACGAACTACTGGTAACCAATACGCTGCCGCTCAGGCAAAAAAGCGATAAAATCAAGGTGCTCTCCATTGCCCCCATTTTTGCTGAGGCACTGAAGAAAATCCATCATTACGAATCTGTCAGTTCACTGTTTTTGGTATAGACCACCATGAAAACGATACAATTAAAAGCACAAAAGCGCGAGGAAATCGGCAAAAGCAGCGTAAAGAAAGTACGCGGTGCAGGTATGACCCCCGCCGTTATCTATACCCCCGAGGGTCCTCATCACATAAAGGTGGAGACCAAGGAGGTGATTAAGGTACTCTTCACCCCCGATACTTACCTGATCCACCTGGATGTGGCAGGCAAAACTTTCACCACGATTGTAAAGCATGCCAGCTTCCACCCCCTGCATGACAATGTGCTGGACGTGGAGTTTCAGCTGGTGCATGCCGATAGGCCCATACAGGTGAAGCTGCCCGTACAGCTGAAGGGCAACTCCCCCGGTGTACTGGCTGGTGGCCGCCTGGTGCAGAAGTCGCGCAAACTGAAAGTGCGCGGTATGGCACAGCACCTGCCCGAGCTACTAACCGTAGACATTAGCGAGCTGCGCCTGGGCCATAGCCTGAAGGTGCGCGACCTGAAGTACGATACCTTCATTATTGCCGAGAATGGCGATGTGCCCATTGCCTCGGTTGAGCTGACTCGTACCCTGCGCCAAGAGGCTGCTTCTTCAGGTAAATAGCACAGAATATTAACCTCTAAGTTAAACGGGAGTCGTTGCTTGCCAGCGAGTCCCGTTTTAATTTTCACCCACGTATGCAGGACTGGGTTACACGCTTTTTTCGCAGGTACCTCATCGGGTTCGACTTTCGGTACATCTCCATCCTGGTGGCGATGTTTCTTGTCACCCTCTTTCTGTGGGATACGGTTATTATCCATCCCTTCAAGGTGTTTGTGGTGATGGTACATGAGCTAAGCCATGGCGTGGCGGCCCTGGCTACGGGTGGGGGCATCTCACACATCGAGATTGAACCCTCGCTTGGCGGGGTGTGCTACACCTATGGGGGCATCTGGTGGATCATCCTGTCGGCGGGCTACACCGGTAGCATGCTGGTGGGTGCCCTGCTGCTACTGCTAGCCAGCAAGACCAGACTGGATAAGCCTATTTCCATTGTGCTAGGTTCTATTCTGCTATGGCTCACTATACGCTATGTGGCCAATGACTACGGCCAGGTGTTCGGTTTTCTGGGCGGCAGTGGGCTCATCCTGCTGGGTATCTGGGGGAGCATGGTGCTCAATGAACTATTGCTGCAGTACGTAGGCCTTACCAGTATGCTCTATGCTGTCATTGATGTGTACGACGATACCATCGCCCGCCGGTTTGACACTTCAGATGCGGGGCTCTTTGCGGATCTTACTGGCCTGAGCAGCACATTCTGGGGCGCTGTGTGGATGCTGTTTTCCATCCTGATCGGGGGCTTTATTCTTTGGCGTACGGTGCGTACGGCACCATCCCGGCATCCTGGCAATCTGCCAAGGCCTCAGGCATCCGGCACGGCCACTACCGGCACGGCCACTTAGGCGCAGGCAATACCCTCCATCGCCGATACGGCAGCCTAGGAAGCGCTTCCGGCCACCTCTTCTACAAAGCGCTCTATCCGATTGCGCGTTAGTGGCTCCAGCCGGTTTTCTACCAGCTTCAGGCTACCACTGCCTACCCCCTCCAGGCGGAAAAGCACCTGCTGATCTTCCATCACGCATAGCCGCAGCTGTTCCCCCTCCAGGGCCAGCTCCAGGGCCCAGCCATAGCCGTCTGCCCAGCGGGTTTGGTGTGCCGCTGTTGTCGCCTCCAGTTCCTCGCCCCGCAGGCGCGCTATCATTTCGGGCAGCTCGGCTTGCAGCCGTTCATACAGTTCGTGTGCTTCCATTTCTTCTACCATTCTGGCCGTAAGGTAGCATGTATGGGCGGAAACATGCACTGACGAAAGTCATCTTTTGCCCGCAGGCTGCCGGAAGCGGGGTGGGGGAGTGCAAGTTGTCTTTGCCCGTTTCGGGCAGGATGCGCCGCGCGTGGCATTAAAAAAGGGCCGAGTAGGCTCTTGTTTCAATATCGGGAGGAAGACGGGGTTCGAACCCGCGACCTTTGGAACCACAATCCAACGCTCTAACCAACTGAGCTACATCCTCCATGTTCCCAATCCTGCCAAGCACGCTTGGGGAGGGCAAAGATACACATCTTTGGCTTCAGCGTAAGGGGGAGCTGCGGAAAAAAGTACAAAAATCAGTTGTCTTTTTTCAGCTGTTCGGCCACGGCCCGCAGCTTTTCTACGGCAGCCCGTCCTTTCTGCCCCAGTTCCAGGCTATAGTCATTTACATACAGGGCTATATGCTGCAGCATCACGGTCTCCTCCATCTCTTGCGCGTGGGCGCGTACATAGGGTAGCACAGCCTCGGGCTGCTGCCGGGCATAGGCAATGCTCGCCCGGATCAGTCTGGCCAGGTCGGCCCGCACGTCTGGCCGCAGGCTTTCCCGGGCCACAATGCCCCCCAGGGGGATGGGCAGCTGTGTCTGCTGCTCCCAATAGCTACCCAGGTCGGCTAGCTGTAGTAGCCCATACTGCGGATAGGTGAAGCGGCTTTCGTGGATGATAAGACCTGCATCGTACTCGCCAGCCGCCACGGCTGGCATAATCTCGCTAAACAGCCGCACGGTCTTGTGCCGGGCCTGGGGTGCGTAGAATGCCAGCAGCAGGTTGGCTGTCGTATCGGCGCCTGGTATGGCAATATGGGCCTGCGCCAGGTCCTGGATGGGCTGGCGCGCCACTAGCAGTGGGCCTACCCCCTGGCCCAGTGCCGCCCCGCTGTCTAGTAGGCTCCAGCCCTGTAGCTGCGTGTAGGCGTAGAAGGATACCTTGCATACATCGGCCTGCTGCTGCCGGGCCAGGCTATTCAGGTCCTTGATGTCTTCCAGCACCACCTCAAAGTCGTAGGCGTGGGGGATAAGCCCCAGCACCAGTGCGCCAAACATGAAGGTGTCGTTGGGGCAGGGGCTATAGGCCAGCTTCAGCTTCATCTGCCAGTAACATGAGGTGTGCAAAAATGAATTCCTCCAGCTTCTTGATAGCCAGGGGTATTTCCCACTTGTTTCGGTCTCGGCCCGCCACAGCATTGCTCACAGCACGGAAGGCATAGAAGCGCAAGCGGTGCTCCAGGCAGAGCTGGAAGAATGCGGCAGACTCCATTGTTTCCACCTCGGGCTGCCAGCGCTGCTGGCGTTGGGCAATCAGTGCTGCATCTCCGGCTACGGTGTTGGCTGTCAGGCCCCGCACCTTGGGCACAGGCAGGCGGCTGGGCCGGGGGTTTACCAGCTGGTTGTAGTAGGGGCTACCGCCCAGGGTGCCCAGCGGAAAACCCAGCTGCCCCAGGTCGAGAAACCTGCCTGCTGCGTCTGTGGCACCCAGGTCTCCATACAGCTCTTCGGCTATCTCCACCACCGTGCCGGGGGCGTGCCCCACATAGCTGCCACATATGCCCAGGTTGATGGCCAGGTGGTAGGGCCTGCGGGCCAGCAGCTGGGCCAGGTGGGCAGCGGTATTCACCATCCCGATGCCTGTAACCAGCAGGCTTAGCGCATGCCCACCCAGCTCTCCCTCGCGGCAGGCAGCATCCTCCGCTTGTGCGCCCAGGCCCAGCCGATCGGCCAGGCCTGCTGCCTCGCCCGCTGTGGCGGCTACCAGCAGGATGTTTAGTTTCATAGCTGCAAAATGCAGATTTTTACGCATGCACATTGCGCTACTGTCTATCCCCGGAAACTTTCACTGCCAGAAGTGGGCTCATGCCCTGCAGCAGGCAGGTGCGCGTGTGAGCATCTATAGCCTGGAGGCGGCCCAGGTGCCGGGGCTTCGTAGCGTACACATCCGCCCGGCCTATAGCTGGCGCGGGCGCTACCGCTTTCCCAGCTATGGGCATTCGGCCCGCCGCCTGCGTGCCGCGCTGGAGCAGGACCGGGTAGAGCTGGTGCAGGCCCTGCACCTTACCCCCTTCGGCTGGTGGGGGCTGCAGGCTGGCCACAGGCCCCTGGTGGCATCGGCCCTGGGGGCCGATGTGCTGGAGTATGTGCCCGGTGCACCGGCCCTGGGCTACAATGCCTCGCGCCCTGGGGGGTGGCTGCAGCGGCACAAGCGCGCCTATTATCGCCGCATTGTGCAGCAGGTGCTGGCCCGGGCCGACCTGCTAACGGCAGACAACCAGCACCTGGCCCGGCAGCTGCAGCAGCACTTTGGTGTAGCTGCGCAGCGCGTCATGCTGCTGCCCTGGGGGGTGGCCAGCGCCATCCGGAGGCCTGATGCCAGCCTGCTGCCCGCCCTGTATGCCCGGCTAGGCCTGCAGCCCGGCCACCCGCTCATCCTGGCACCCCGGGGAGCCAATGGGTTTTATCAGGCCGATGTCATCCTGCATGCCTTTGAGCAGATCTTGCAGGGGCCGAGTGGCAGCTATGGGCACCAGCTGGTACTGCTCAGTGCTGGCTATGCCGTGGGGGCCGACATACGGCGGCAGGCACACCGCCTTATGCAGCGCTATCCGGCATTCCGCTTCTACGAGGGGCAGCTGAGTGCGGCAGAGATGGGCGCACTCTGGAGCCAGACCACCGCCTTTATCAGCGCCCCGCTTTACGACGGCTATTCGGCCACGGTGGCCGAGGGGCGTACGGTGGGGGCTATCCCCCTTGTGAGTGACCTGCCTGCCTACCGCGAGGAGCTGATACCGGATGAAACCGGCCTTTTTATTGCCCCCTTTACGCCCAGCCGATTGGCGGCCACGCTGGCCGAGGTGCTGGCCCGCACCCAGGATGGCCCAGCGGCCTATGCCCGGCTAAGGCAGCGCAACCAGGCCTGGGCCGAGGAGCATGCAGACATTCTGCCGGGTGCCCGCAGATTCCTGGATAGCTGCCAGCAGCTGGTGGCCGCGCACCAGCGCACAGCACGGCACTAATTTGGTATCTTAGGCCCATGAATAGACTCGGGATGGGCGCAGCGATCTTCTGCCTGATTGCACTGGGCATAGCCTGTGGTGGCAGCAAGGATGTGCCACAGGACTTGGCATCGCTGCGCAAGAAGGAGCCCCTGGCCACAGGCTTCAGCCCCGAAATTATGTATTCGGATTCGGCCCGCATCAAGGCCCGCATCAAGGCCCGATACATGTATGAAGAGCTGGATGCGCAAAACCAGCCCATCTACCGGGCGCAGACCAGTGTGCACATGATCTTCTACAACCGGCAGGGTGCCCAGGAGGCTAGCCTGACCAGCGACCGGGCCATCCTGTACCAGCAGGAGAACAAAATGGAAGCTTTTGACGAAGTGGTGGTAACAACGGCAAACGGGGACATCCTGGAGACCGAGCACCTGGTGTACCTGGCCAACCAGCAGCGGGTGTATACCAACCAGTTTGTAAAAATTACCCGCCCGGGCGAGATTATCCTGGCGGATAGCATGGAGAGCACCAACAATATGCAGAACTACCGCATCTTCAAGATTCGGGGTATTATCCGGCTGAAGGAGTAGCCGGTGGGCAGGGGGCCAAAAAAGAAAGGGCGGCCTACCAGGCCGCCCTGGGGTGTTCAGGTGTTTGCGGGGCATGGGCCTAGGCCTGCTCGGCCTCGCTGGCCGGTAGCCCGGCAGCTAGCAGGGGCAGGCCGAAGCGATGGGACAGATACTGGGGGTCTATGGGGTAGCGTTCGGCCAGTTTCAGCAGGTCGGCAGGGCTCAGCTGCTCATAGCGGCTGAAACGGAACTGTAGCCGGGCCAAGGGAGCCCCCAGCTGGCTGAGCCGGGGCAGCAGCTCGCTGTTCAGCACCCGCTCTACAAAGCGCAGGTCTGCCTGCACCAGCTGCTCCTGCATGGCCAGGTGCACCTCGGCCTGAGACCGGCTGCTGCCGCTATCGGTGGTCATGGTTTGGCCCAGTATCAGCTTGCTCAGTTCGGTATTACAGCGCTCCACCAGTTTGTCATACACGGGGCTGCCATCGCTGCGGGCACTTTCTACAAAGTCCAGTTCCTCCTGCTTGTCCATCACAATGTGGTAGGCAGCCCGCATATCGCTCAGCATATCGCTCAGGGCCTGTTTTCGGTCGGGGTCCAGGGCCTCCGTTTTGGCTATGGCCACCGGCATGCCGAATAGTTGGCAGTATTCGGCCCAAAACTTGGTGGCAGCCCGTTTCCACAGCACGTGCGGGGCGGCCTTGTACAGCAGCCCCAGGTCTTCCGGCTGGCCTACCTCTATCAGCTGCGTTTGCCACTGCTCCACGCCCCGGTAGGGTATTTGCCTGCCTGCCAGGTGGCCATCGGCCAGCAGGTTGCCAGATATAGGCTCCACATACTGCATCGGAAATTTATACACCCCGCTTAGTTTCCCCTGTTCCAGCGGGCCTAGCTCTATCAGCACATGGCCCTCCAGTCGGCTCTCCAGTATGGCGCGGATTGCATCCTCCAGCCAGGGCTGGTTCAGCCATTTTTTGGCCAGTGCATCCTCGCGCCCCCGGCTACTCAGCAGGCTGAAGTCTTGCGCCAGCACAGCCTCCTGCCGGTTTCGGATCAGGGCCGAGAGGTGGGCATCCAGACGTATCTCCTGGTATACCCGTGCCAGCTCTCGCCGCTGGGGGTGTTCTCGGCTTTCGGCATGCCGCAGGGCGCTTCGCCAGCTGCCTATGTCCTCGTTCATGCGGTGCAGGGTTCGCTGCATCAGCTGCTGGTGCAGCGGGCTGCTGCCACGGTAGGCAGCGTGTATGGGTGTGGGCGGGGTGGGGGCCTGGCTACTACGCAGCCGGCCACGCAGGGCATCTATCAGCTTGGGCATAAGGCTATGGGGGGGAAAGTGGTTGGAAAAAAATCGAGTGGTTCGGGGTGGGGGCTAAAATGCGCTCAGGTCTTCCTTGGGCAGGCCCCCGTAGCGGATGTCGGTTTCGGGCTGTTCGGCATTGCGTATACGGGCTGGCAGGTCTGCACTGCGCTCGCCATTCACCACGGCACGCACCCAGTCTGTAGCCTGGCGGTAGCGCTGCTGCCGTAGGTCGGGTATGCTGTGCGGGTTTACACGTGCAAAGAGGTGATACAGCAGCGTATCGGCCACGGCCTGCACCACCATGGCATGGCGGAGGATACCAGCTTGGCCAAAAATGACATCCGTATCATACAGTCCATCCAGGTAGCTGCGCACCTCGGCCAGGGCTGCCCGCTCGGCCTCGTCCAGCAGGGTGGCATCTCCGCCGGTTATCTGTAGCAGCAGTTCCGGCTTCAGCAGCCGGTTCAGGTCAGTTTGGGTCAAAAAAATCATGTTGTGGGGGAAATGAGTGTGATTGAAGGACGGTTGTTAGAAATCTTGTTTGGGCCGGACCCGGTACACCGGCCCCGGGGTCTGCTGGTTCTGCTTCATTAGCAGTGCCAGGGCACCCTCCAGGGCATCGGGTCCGTCGTCGTGCGCGCGGCTGCCCGCCTCCAGGGCCATCAGCTGTGCCAGCAGGGTTTGGGTATCCGGGTCTTGTTGCAGGCCCGCTGCCCAGTACACCAGTCCCTGCTCAAAGAGTGTGGCCATGCGGCCAATGCGGGTTAGCTTAGGCTCCTTCTTCCTATTGTCGGCCAGTATGGGTAGGGGGCTACCTGCCTCCAGGCCTTGGGTGTAGAAGGGCTGCAGGAGTGTTTTCTGGTGGAAGTTTGCCTCCATATACCAGCGGGTAATGGGCAGCTCGGCCTGGCGGCTGTAGCACCAGTGCACCAGCTCCTCCATGCGGCACTGGCGGCAGAAGCAGGCGAGCACCCAGTAGCGCTGCTGGTGTGCACACAGCACTACTGCGGCCTTGTAGTCGCCGGTCTCGGTCCAGCTGGGGTCTATGTAGGCCAGTGCGGGGCCGGGGCTGTACAGGGCCTCGTAGCGGATGTGCTCGGCCCGAAAGAGCGTGCCGGTGGCCACCGGGTTGTTGAAGTACTCCTGCTGGCTGCTGCGGTATCCCAGCCGGCGGATCATCAGCTGGATGTCGGCCAGGCTGTACTTGCCCGGCCAGGCCGATTCTCCGGCTTCGTTCAGTATGTTCACCCGCTGCAGGCAGGCCCCCGCTACCTGTGCCAGTTTTGTGATGATGCTGTGTGGGGCTATCACGTTGTTCAGGGCCAGCAGGCGTGTGGCCCCTGGGCTGCCCGCCATATACAGGCTCTCCATTACCCAGCGGTGGCTCTGCTCCACGCGTTTCGGGTTTCGGCATTCGTGGTCGTCGTCTATGTCATCCAGCCAGATAAAGTCGGGCCGCTTTCCTTTCAGCTGCTCCCCGCGCGGGTTCTGCCCCTTCCCGTATGCCCGGAAACCCCGGCCTCCCTGTAGGCTGAAGTCGCCCCTACGCCAGTGCCCCTGCTGCACTTTCAGCCCATAGTCTTCGCACAGCGCCCGGTTCTCCTCCAGTTCTATTTGCAGTTCGCCCATCAGCTTCAGAGCTTTCTCCCGGCTGCTGCTGGCCAGTAGGCCGAAGCGTAGCTTGCCCAGGCAGAGTAGCCACAGGATGGCCATGCGGGCGGTGCTGGTTTTGCTCAGCCCGCGCGCCCATTGGCACACGATGAAGGCTGCTGGATCGGCCAGCAGGCTATGCGCCATCTGTAGCTGGAAAGGGGCCATTTCGGCCGTAGCTATGTGCGGGAAGTAGTGGGCGCAGAAGCCCGCAAAGTCGGTTTCAAACTGCTGGAGGCGCTTTTTCAGGCCGTGGTTTTGCTGGGTCTGTCGCTGCTTGTCCAGCAGGTTCTGCCGGTAGGCCGCCAGCTCTTTCTGTATCCGCTGTGCCTGGGCGGTGGTCATGCCAGCTGGATGATCAACCGGTCCAGCGCCTCTTTCAGCTCCAGAGACAGGGATTCGTCTGTCTGAATAATCTGCGCCATTAGGTGCCTGCACGCATGGCGAATCAGCTCCGGGTGCTGCTGAATATGATCTGTGCGCAGGGCGCAGCGGTGCAGCCGGTCTTTCATCCGGGTCAGGATGTCCAGCTCTTTGAGTGCAGTTTCCGGCTCGGCCAGGGCTTCAGTCAGGCGCTCGTCCAGGGCAGCCAGCTGCGCCCAGTCGGTGGTTTGACGGTTGTTTGCTTGCATGCCACAAAGGAAGCCCCCTGCTTTCAATCCGCCAAAAGGGCTTTCTTTACGGAGTGCTGTGGCCTACCCGCTTAGTTTTTCTGCTTACTCCAGCGGCTTTTTGCCCGCCAGTCTACAGGCCTTCGTAGAGGTTTTCCTTTAGCTGTCCATCCGGGCCAAATAGCAGCACCATATTCCAGTGGGGGTACAGCCACTGGTTTGGCTTGGGGGTTACGGGGTCTTGCAGCTGGATGTAGTACTGTGCCTGTTGGCTATGGTGGGAGCCCAGCAGCTGTTCGGCCTGGTGTAGCCGCTGGTAGTAGGCGGCCTGCAGGGCCAGGTAGCCGCCGCCCCAGCGGGTAGCCAGCTGCTGCCAGGGGTCGGGCCTGGTGGGCAGGCTGCCCCACCAGATGGGCCTGTGTGCCGGGTTTGCGGCCAGGGCACTATCCAGGCCCGGCCAGATGAGTAGCAAGGGCTTATGCTTGCGCCACAGCACCTGTGCATCGGAGAGTACCACCAGCTCTAGCAGGTACTCGCCACTGGGCAGGCTGGCTGTTTGCAGCTCATCGGCCAGGGTATTCAGCCCCTGTTTCAGGTAGATGGTTTCGGCATACTGCTCTTGGCTGTGGTACTGCTGCGCGGGGCTACTGCTTGCCAGGGGCTGTTTTTTGTAGAGGATGGTGCGCAGGGTAACGGGCCCGCTGGAGGGGCTGTATAGCTGGGCATAGTAGGCCAGGCGCTCATATTGGTTGGGCACAGTGTAGCCCAGGATGGGCAGCAGCTGGCTGGCCTGGTACGAGTAGCGTTCGCTCAGGATCAGGTCTGAGCCGCGCAGGCCGTCCGAGCCCGGGTAGGGGATGCTGCAGGGCAGCAGCTGGCTGGCATAGTAGGTGCCGGTCTGGTCCTTCCAGCTTACTAGCAGCAGGTAGGGCCCGGGTGGGGCTAGCAGCAGCTGCTCGTAGTAGTAGGCCTGCTGTGCCGGTGGCAGGGGCTCCACGGTATGCAGCAGGCTGGTGGCCTGTGTTTTCCACTCGGCTACCCGCCGGTGGTGCTGCCACAGGGTGTAGGTTATTTCGGATCGATTTTGGCACTGGTGCTGCACCTCCTGGTAGCGCAGCAGCTGGGCCGGTATTCGGATGAGGGCCCATAGCCGGGCCTGCCCGGTTTCGCTCAGGCGCTGCACACAGGCTAGCTCCAGGCTAGGCCGTGCGTGCAGGGTGCCCAGGCACAGTAGCAAACAGATCGAACTCCGTAGCATCATAGATATCTGCCAGATAAAAAGAACCTGCCTGCAGGTTGGCACCTGTTATCAGCACCTCATTGTCTACCTCGGGGCTATCGTATTCGGTGCGGCCTATGTACCATTCTCCCTCTTGCCGGTCTATCAGCACCCGCAGCTGCTGGCCTATGCGCTGCTGGTTCAGTTCTGCCGATATCTGCTGCTGTAGGGCCATCACCTCTTCGGCCCGGGCCTCTTTTGCGTCTTGGGGCAGGCTGTCTGCATACTGGTGGGCGTGCGTACCCTCTTCGTGGCTGTAGGTGAAGACCCCCAGGCGTTCGAAGCGCATTTCTTCTACAAAGCGCATCAGGGCTCGGTGGTCGGCCTCGGTTTCGCCGGGGTGGCCCACCAGTAGGGTGGTGCGCAGGGCTATGCCAGGCACTTGCTGGCGGATGTGGTGGATCAGCTCGCGTGTCTTAGCCTCTGTTATACCCCGCCGCATGGCCTTCAGCACCGGGTCGGCTATGTGCTGTAGGGGGATATCCAGGTAGTTGCACAAGGTGGGGCGCTCGGCCACCAGGGGCAGGATCTCGGTGGGGAAGCCGCTGGGATAGGCATAGTGCAGGCGCACCCACTCTATGCCGGCTACCTGGCTCAGGGCATCCAGCAGGTCGTACAGGCGGCGCTTTTTGTACAGGTCCAGCCCATAGTAGGTCAGGTCTTGCGCAATCAGGATCAGCTCCTTCACCCCCCGCTGTGCCAGGAAGTGGGCTTCCTCTACCAGGCTCTCCAGGCTGCGGCTCCGGTGCTTGCCCCGCATGAGGGGGATGGCGCAGAAGGAGCAGGGGCGGTCGCAGCCCTCCGATATTTTCAGGTAGGCATAGTGCCCGGTGCCGGTCAGCTTTCGCTCGCCTACCAGCTCCCGGCGGTAGTCGGCACCCAGCGTGCTTAGCAGGTCGGGCAGGTCCTGGGTGCCAAAGTAGCCGTCCACTTCGGGTATCTCCACCTTCAGCTCGTCGCGGTAGCGTTCGCTCAGGCAGCCGGTTACGTATACGCGCTCTACCTCACCTGCTTCCTTTCGGCGTACATAGTCCAGTATCGTCTGTATGCTTTCCTCCTTGGCATTGTCTATAAAGCCACAGGTATTGATCACCACGGTGCTGGCCGCATCTGTAGCCCCCTCGTGCACGGCTGCCAGGCCACTGGCCTGCAGCTGGCCCAGCATTACCTCTGTGTCCACCAGGTTTTTGCTGCATCCCAGGGTGATGACATTGATCTCGGCCGTACGTGTGCCAGCGCGGCTTTGGGTGGGCTTGGTGTGCATGATTGGTACAAAAATACGAGGTATCTGCTAGTTTTGCGTGATGCAAGCGATTGTAGTAGCCGGAATAGGCACGGATGTGGGAAAAACCGTGGTGAGTGCCGCGCTGGTGCGTGGCCTGGGTGCCAGCTATTGGAAGCCTGTGCAGGCCGGTACCGAGCCTATGACAGACAGCCAGCGGGTAGCAGCATGGGCTGGCTGTGCGCCCGGGCGCATATTGCCCGAGGCCTACTGCCTGCAGGCCCCAGAGAGCCCACACAGCAGTGCGGAGAAGGAGGGCATCCGCCTGGACACGGGCCGGCTGAAGCTGCCCGCCGACCTGGCGGGGCCGCTGGTGATAGAGGGTGCGGGGGGGCTGATGGTGCCCCTGAATGAAGAAAGCGTTTACCTGGACGTGATTGTGCAGTGGCAGCAGCCCGTGGTGCTGGTGGCCAGCCTGTACCTGGGGGCCATAAACCACAGCCTGCTGAGTGTGGAAGTGCTGAAGATCCGAAACGTGCCTGTGCTGGGCATGCTCTTTACCGGCCCGGCCAGTGCGTCTATGGAGTCGTACATCCTGCAGTACAGTGGCTACCGGCCGCTGGGCAGGGTGCCCCAGCTAGATGAGATAAATCCTGATAGCCTGCAGTGGGCCTACCAGCACCACATCGACCACGCCTACCTGGCCTCCGCGCTGGGAAGGAGCTAGGCTAGAGGTGTGCGCGGCCAAGTTAGCGTTTGTTGCGTGCTTTCTCCTCGGCCTGGCGCTGGTAGTAGGCTTCGGAATAATCGGGCCGCTTGTAGGGTGCCATATAGTCCTTCTCCTTCAGGTAGGTCAGCAGGGCCTTGTCTTTTACTGCTCCCTTTAGGTATTGCTCCAGCATCAGCTTGGTGATAGGGGCTGCCATTTCTCCGCCAAAGCCCGCATTCTCTACGATCACCGCAATGGCGATCTTGGGGTTGTCTTTTGGGGCAAAGGCAATGAAGACCGAGTGGTCTTCGCCATGCGGGTTTTCTGCCGTGCCGGTTTTGCCCGCCACCTCTATGCCCTCCACCTGTGCCCACACGCCCGTACCTGCCGATACGACCTTCGCCATCGCATCTGCCACCAGGTCAAAGTGTTTTCGGGCTATGCCGGTTTCGTGCCGCCGAAACTGGGGCGCGGTCTGGCGGGTATTGGGGTCCAGTAGTTTCCGGAAGAAATGAGGCTCTATGTAGTAGCCCCGATTGGCAATGGTAGCCATGGCATTGGCCATTTGCAGCGGGGTCATCAGCACCTCTCCCTGCCCGATGGCGTTGGATACGATGGTCATCCCATTCCAGCGGTTGTGCCTGTACCATTTGTCATACAGCTTGCTGCTGGGTATGTTTCCCCGCGTCTCATTGGGTATGTCTATCCCGGTGTGGATGCCTGCACCGAAACGCTGCATGTAGTCGTACCAGGTATCGTAGGCCCGATATACATTCTGGAAATGGTCATTCTGCATATAGTCCACATACACGCCTGCAAAAAAGGCATTGCAGCTATACTGTATGGCACCATCCACACTCAGGGGTCCGGGGTGTGCGTGGCACTTGGGCCTGCCTATGGGGCTACGGGCAAAGTAGCCCGCGCAGGGGTATCGCATCTGGGGTGTAAGGGTCTCTTCATTCAGGGCAATGAGGGCATTCAGTACCTTGAAGATAGAACCCGGGGGGTACTTGGCCTGCAGGGGGCGATTAAAGAGGGGGTTTAGCGTATCCTGGCGCAGCAGGCGGAAGTAGTGGATGAGTTTCTGCTTGCCCACCAGGTAGTTGGGGTTGTAGGTGGGGGCACTCACAAAGGCGAGAATCTCGCCCGAGCTCGGCTCAATGGCCACAATGGAGCCCAGCTTGTTGGCCATAATCTCTTCGCCCAGCTGCTGCAGCTTCACATCTACGGAGATCATCAGGTCTTCGCCCTTCTGCGGGATGGTGTCCAGCTCTCCGTTCCGGAAGGCACCTACCTCCCGCTGGTGCACATCGTATATAATATGCTTTACCCCTTTTTTGCCCCGCAGTAGTTTTTCGTATCGGCGTTCTATGCCGGTTTTTCCTATCAGGTCGCCCGACTTGTAGTAGCCGTCTGCTGCCAGGTCTCCCTCATTCACCTCGGATATATAGCCCAGGTAGTTGGCCCCCACTGGGTAGGTGTAGTTTCGGGTATTGCGTACATCTATATAGATGCCCTTGTACTTCCACAGCTGCTCTTGCAGGCCATAGTAGGTGTCGGTGCTTACAAAGCCCTTGAGCAGGCTCTTTTTGAATCGGTTGTACGCCTCGGCATGTGCCAGGGTCTCCAGCAGCTTTCGCCTGGGCATCTTCAGCATCTGGCACAGGGCTGCCGTGTCGGGTATATACAGCTCGCTGGGTACTATGTAGATGTTGAAAATTGGATCGTTGGTTACATAGATCTTCCCGTTTCGATCGTATATGATGCCCCTGGAGGGTAGCAGCACCTGCTGCTTGATCACGTTATTTTTGGCTTTTGCGGCATAGTCGTCGCTCACCACCTGCAGGTAGAAAAGCCGGACGATGAATACCAGGCTTACCAGGCCGAACATGGCCAGCAGCAGGAGTCTACGCTCTTTGTTCTGCATACTTATCTTCTTTGTGCCCTGTGGAAGACCATGATTACAAACACAAAGGCCCAGAAGACACTCATTAGGCTACTGGTCACAATGGTATACAGGGTGCTGAGGTGCATACCAAAATCAATGAGTAAGTTATAGATCAGCTCATAAAATACCAGCAGGGGTAGCAGGTAGCCTAGCTGCCAGCTAAGTTGATTCCGTTCGATATCGAAGTCATCCAGCAGCTCGGCAGATGATTGACGGCTGATCATCAGGATCCAGCGGGTGCGGAGTACTACCAGTAGCACCAGGCAGAAGCTACTGCCCCCCAGTGGCCAGCCCAGTAGTACGTCCGTTAGCAGCCCGGTAACAAAAGCGACCATATACAGCACCCAGGGGGATAGCGAGAGGGGCAGCATGAGTACGATAAGGGGATAGAGCTTGGGGTACGCATGCCACTCGGGCAGGGCCAGCAGGTCCTTCAGCAGAAAAGCCTGTATGAACAGGATCAACAAAGACAGTCCCAGGATGCGCAGTAGCTGGTTCATGGCTGGTCTGTACGGAGTGAGTCTATCTCTGCCTGGCGGATATTCTTTACCAGATAGAGATAGTGTGTGCGATAAAAGTCTGTGGCAATCTTTACCCGGATGTTATAGAACCCCTCGGGTTGCTCCTCATCTACGTAGTCTATAGTACCCAGTCGGTATCCGGGCGGAAAGATGTTGCTCTGGCTGCTAGTTACCACCGTTTGGCCGGGCTTAACGTGGAAGTGCAGGGGTACATGCTCCAGATAACCGTAGCGGGGGTTGCCACCGGTCCAGCGAAAGCTGCCCAGCACATCATCCTCCAGTATGCGTGCATTTACCCGCATCTTGCTGTTTAGCAGGCTCATGGCCAGGGAGTAGTGCTCTGCTACCTCTACCAGCAGCCCGGCTACGCCGTTCTCGCTGATGACCCCCATGCCTACCTCGGCTCCATCTTTTCGGCCTACATCCAGCTTCAGGTAGTTATACTCACCCAGGGTACCACTATGCAGGGCCCGCGCCGGTATGAAGCGGTACTGCTCGTCCGGTATCAGGCTATCGGGCAGGGTGTTGTAGGCTGTGCTGAGGGGCTCACGGTACTTGTAGGCTTCCAGCTCCTGGCTGGTGTGCAGCAGGCTCTGCCGCAGCGCAATGTTTTCTGCCAATAGCTTTTCATTGTCCTCTGCCAGGTTAAAATATCCGCTAACAGCGGCATTGGTGCTGGCCACGGCATTAGCCAGGCTATCTCCCCAGCTATTGAACACAAGGGTATGGGCGTTATTGTAGCTGGCTAGCAGCCATACAGAAATAGCCTGTATGGCTATAAACCAAATAAGATTCCGGTAGGCGTAGAGAAAAGCCAGAAGCCTGCCCATAGTGGACTACTGCATCAGGTATTTGTATTTTTTAAATTCCTTGAGTGCGATACCAGTACCACGCACCACCGCCCGCAGGGGGTCGTCGGCCACGTGGATGGGGAGTTTGGTTTTTTCTTTGATGCGGATATCCAGGCCGCGCAGCAGGGCACCGCCCCCGGTAAGGTGTATGCCATGCTCATAGATGTCTGCCGACAGTTCTGGCGGGGTCATCTCCAGGGCTTTCAGGATGGCATCCTCTATCTTGACAATCGATTTGTTGATGGCATGGGCTACTTCCTTGTAGCTGATGGAGATCTTCTTGGGGATACCGGTCATAATGTCTCGGCCCTTTATCTCCACATTTTCGGGTGGGTTGTCCAGCTCGGGTATGGCTGCTCCCACCTCTATCTTGATTCGTTCGGCAGTTTTTTCGCCTATCTGCAGGTTGTGCTGCCGGCGTACGTACTCCAGTATGTCATTGGTCAGCTCGTCGCCTGCGGTGCGGATGCTCTGGTCGCAGATGATGCCATTGAGGGCAATAACGGCAATCTCGGTAGTGCCCCCCCCAATGTCTACCACCATGTGGCCTACGGGTGCCTGCACATCTATGCCTATGCCAATGGCGGCAGCCATGGGCTCGTGCAGCATGTGCACTTCCTTGGCCCCGGCATGCTCGGCACTGTCTCGCACGGCGCGTTTCTCCACCTCGGTAATGCCCGAGGGGATGCAGATAACCATACGGTGGCTGGTGGCAAAGAAGCCTCTTTCGGTGTTAATCTTCTTGATGAACTCCCGAATCATGGCCTCGGCGTTGGTAAAGTCTGCAATCACCCCATCGCGCAGCGGCCGCACGGTCTTGATGTTCTCATGGGTCTTTTCGTGCATCATGAGGGCTTCTTTGCCCACGGCTATTACCTTGTTGTTGTTGTTCCGGTCTATGGCCACGATGGAGGGCTCATCTACCACCACCTTGTCGTTATACATGATCAGGGTATTGGCAGTACCCAGGTCAATGGCAATCTCTCGGGTCAGGAAATCAAACAGTCCCATGCGGATTTAATGTCTAAAGTGTCGGGTTCCGGTTATGGCCATGGTCAGGCCCTGTTGGTTGCAGTAGTCTATGGTCTCTTGGTCTCGCACACTGCCGCCTGGCTGCAGGATGTAGCGGATGCCTGCTGCATGCGCGGCCGCCACCCCGTCTGAGAATGGGAAGAAGCCGTCGGAAGCCAGAATGGCGTCTTTCAGGTCGAAGCCCATGCGCCGGGCCTTGTCTATGGCCTGGTTCAGGGCATCTATCCGGCTAGTCTGGCCGCAGCCAGCCCCGATCATCTGGCCATCTTTTACAATGGCAATGGCGTTGCTTTTCAGCTGCTTAGCGCAGCGCTCGCCCATCAGCAGGTCGGCCGTTCTGCGGGCATCGGGCTGGGGGCCGGTTACGATCTCCAGTGTTTCCGGGGTGGATACGGCACGGTCGGTTTCCTGCACCAGCAGCCCATTCAGTATGCTGCGCTGCTCGCGGCGGGGCAGGTTCAGGTGTTTGTAGCGGATGATTCGCCGATTGGCCTTTTGCTGCAGCAGGGCCAGGGCCTCAGTGCTGATCTGTGGGGCGAGCAGTACCTCAAAAAACTGGCTGTGCATGGCCTGTGCCGCAGCCAGATCCACCGGCAGGTTGGTTATCAGGATGCCGCCAAAAGCACTTACGGGGTCGCAGGCCAGTGCGCGGCTATAGGCTTCGGCAGCGCTGTTGCCCGTGGCTATGCCGCAGGCATTGGTGTGCTTGATGATGACGAAGGTGCCGGGGTCAAAGTCTCGGATGGCCCGCAGGGCAGCATCCATATCCAGCAGGTTGTTGTAGCTCAGCGCCTTGCCGCCCAGTAGCTCATACAGTTCGTCTGCATTGCCTATGTAGTGTGCCTGCTGGTGGGGGTTCTCGCCATAGCGCAGGGGGGCACCGGCCATGTAGCCTGCTATGGCCGTATCGTAGCGCATGGTTTCGGCAAAGGCACGTCCGGCCAGGTATCTACGGTCTGCCAGGCTGGTGGCGGCTCCATTGGCCTCTAGCGTTTGGGCCAGGTAGTCATACTCGGCCTGGCTAGCCACTATGGCTACATCGCGATAGTTTTTGGCACCAGCGCGTATCAGGCTTACGCCACCGATGTCTATTTTCTCAATGATGGTGGCCTCGTCGTCGGTTTCTTCCAGGGTTTTTTCGAATGGGTAGAGGTCTACCACCACCAAGTCAAAAAAGGGCAGGCCGTGGGCCTCCATGTCCTGTAGGTGTGCGGGGTCGGACTGCCGAGCCAGTATGCCGCCAAATACAGCGGGGTGCAGCGTCTTTACCCGCCCACCCAGTATGCTGGGGTAGCCCGTAATGTCGGAAATCTCATGCACGCTACAGCCCAGCCCCTGCAGATAGGAAGCTGTGCCGCCTGTGCTGTAAAGCTGTACGCCTGCTGCATGCAGGCTCTGTGCAATGCGGTCAAGCCCCTGCTTGTGAAACACAGAGAGCAGGGCCGAGCGAATAGGTTTTACTTCCACCGTACTGTAAACTGAAGCTGCAAAATCGGTTTGAATGGCAAGTTAACCCTAAATTTTGTTAAAAGCCGTGCAAATCTTTTCCACGGTGGGTGGGTACCAGCGGTGTTCCAGTGCATGAATGGCCTGCTGCAGGTCTGTGGCGGTCCAGCCGGGCAGTATCTCCAGGCGCTGCTGGGTTATCAGCTCGCCCTCATCGTATCGCTCATTCACATAGTGTATGCTTATGCCGCTTTCCCGTTCTCCGGCCTCTATCACAGCCTGGTGTACCCGTGCGCCGTACATGCCCTTTCCGCCGTACTTGGGCAGCAGGGCTGGGTGGATGTTCAGGATACGCCGGGGGTAGGCCCGCACTAGCTCCGCTGGTATCAGCTTCAGGTAGCCTGCCAGCACGATGCAGTGGATGCGGTGGTGCTGCATTAGGTGCACCAGCTGGGTGCCCGATCGCCACACTTCCTGGCTTAGGGTTATGGCCGGGATGGCCGCCAGCCTGGCCCGTTCCAGCACATAGGCCTGGGGGTTGTCACTTACTATTAGTGCCACCTCTACCAGGCTGTGCCCGGCAAAATAGTCGATCATTGCCTGGGCATTGCTGCCATTGCCAGAGGCAAAAATGGCTAGGCTAATCATTCAATGGGTTTGAAATTTTGGGCATGGATTTCGGCCTCCAGTTTTTTCAGCGAGGTCTCCAGCCTTGTGCGCTCGGCCGGTGTAACGGCCTGGGCTATGGCCAGCTCCAGGCTTAGGCGGCTGTCTTTTTCGAAACCGATCCCCCAGGCGGCCCAGGCATAGCGCTCCAGCAATTTTGGGTTTTGTGCATCCAGGCGGATGCAGGCACTCCAGTGGCGATAGCACTCCAGTGGCAGGCCGCGCGCGGCATACAGCTCTGCCAGGGCCTGGTGCCAGGCCAGGTTCAGGGTGTCTTGTTTCAGTGCCTGCTGGTAGCATTGTATTGCCTGGGCCGTGTCTGCCCGCAGCAGGTGCATCCTGGCCCGTGCTGCCCACACGTCTGGCACGGGCTTCAGCCGCTGCAGGATAGGGTCGGCCTTGGCAGCCTGGCTATCTGCCAGCCAGCTATTGGCCATAGCCAGCTGTAGGCCCGGGTGACCGGGCTGTTGTTTCAGGCCGGCCTGGTACTGCTCGCGGGCGCTGGCCTGCTCGCCCAGCTGGGCATACACCCAGCCCATCTCCAGGTAGGGTAGGGCACCCTTGGGGTTCTGCTCCACCAGGGGCTGCAGCGCCTGTACGGCTATGTGGGGCTTATGCCTTATACCCGCATAGTGTGCCATGCGCAGGGCCAGGTCCTCCGTCATGTTTTCAAAGTTCCAGGGGATAAATGCGGCCGGTATGCCGTACACGGAGTCTAGCACGGCCATTTCCTGCTGGATGGGTACGCGGTAGGCCGGGCTCTGCAGGTTCAGGCTTTGCAGCATCTGGTAGCCCTCCTCGTGGTAGCCCTCATCCAGTAGGGTGAAGGCTGCCATCAGGCTATCCGCATCCTGCCCCTCGCTGGCAGCCTCCAGAAAGTAGTGCCGGGCGGTGGGCAGGGCATTGTGCCGGTAGGCAAATACGCCCATCACATGGGCCGCTGCGCCCTTCAGTTTGGGGTGAAACTGCTCGATGTATTGGTAGTGCGATCGTACCTGCTCCAGGCTATCCATCCGGGCCCGGGTTATCAGCCGCATCAGCTGGGCATCGGGCAGGCTCTGGTCCTGCTGTGCCAGGCTCCGGTTCAGCTGGTCTGTGGCCTGGTCTGCTGCAGCCAGTTTGCCGGCTCGGTACAGGGCCAGGGCCTGGTTCAGGTACGCCTGCGCCGGGTAGGCTGCAGCCAGCTCTGTGTCCAGGGGTTCGGGTGGGCCGGGTTTCTTGCCATAGCGCAGTAGCATAAACAGGTGGTTCTGCTGCGCGGCCGGGTTCTGTGGGGCTGCCTTGTAGCCCGCCTCGGCAAAGCGCAGGGCCTGCTCCGGGCGATTCCAGTCGTGGTACACTGCCGCCATGTTGGCATACAGCAGGGCATTGTTCATATTGGTTTCCAGCCCTTTTTTCAGGTAGTAGAGGGTGCTGTCCGGGTCGCCGGTGTAGTAGTATAGGGCAGCCAGGTTTGCATACACCCGCTCATCGGCTATGTGTGTCGTATAGGTTTTTAGTTGCGCTTTGGCCCGGTCTATGTACCCCAGCTGTGCCAGCAGGCGGCCATAGTTCAGCGCGGTAAACCGAAAGTCTCTGGCGTGGCCGGCCAGCTCGTAGTGGCGCAGGATCTCATTGGCTTCGTCGCCGGGGGTTATCTCTTGCAGCAGGCCTATCTTGAGTGCAGCCAGGTTCAGGTTGGCCTTGGGGTCGCTCCCCACCTGGCTCATGGCCGCCTCGTATAGCGATATGGCGCCCGACTGACCGGGTAGGGGTATGCCCCGGTACGATACAACTTCATCCTGGATCTGGCCTGCCAGCAGGGCCTGATCGGCCCGCTTGTTTAGCTGCGTGGCCCGCACTGCGCGGTAGCCATACCAGTTGCCCATCCCCTCCAGCATAACCAGAAAGACCACGGCCATAAACCATACTGCGGCAAAACGCACGCGCCGGGGCTTCATCAGCAGGTAGTACAGGGGCACACGGTGCAGCAGCAGGTCGCCAAAATTGGCCCACAGGTAGAACAGGTAGCCTAGGCCCGTGGCTACAAAGGCTACGGCCGTAAGGCGGTAGAAGGCCAGGCGCAGGCTCATTTCGCCTAGCATAAAGTCGTAGGCCAGGGTAGCGGTGCCCAGGATGCCCAGCCCCAGGATGAGCAGGCAGTAGTGCAGGTTGTCGCGCACCAGGTCTTGCACCTGGTGATAGGCGTTCTGGCTGGTAAAGACAGTGAGCAGGGCAGCTAGGCCTAGCAGCAGCATGGGGCTGACCCACAGCCAGTGCCCAGGCAGTACACCCATCAGTGCCAGTGCGGGGGGCAGCTGCAGCACCAGCAGGCCTAGCCCAATGAGAAATAGCCACCTGGGGGCCAGGCGCCGTTTGGGCGTAGCAGCATTGGTAGCCAGGTAGACGTAGGCGGCCATCAGGTCCTTGCTGCACAGCAGCATGAACACGAAGGCCAGGATGAGCAGCACTGCATGACCCGTGGTGGCCTGGGCATGCACACCGCCCAGCCCTAGCCGGATGTAGTGGAAGGTGAACAGAAAAATATGTAGGCCAACGAAGATAAGAAACTGGCCCAATACATTGATTTTGAAAGGCTTGAGCTTGAAGTAATAGGCCGGCCCCAGAAAGAGAAAAGCCGGAACCAGAGACAGGTAGGGCGATGGATTGCCCAATAGGCGCTCGCTGGTGCCGCTGCCATATGTGTAGAGGATGTAGAAGAAGTAGAAGGCATAGAGCGCCAGCCCCTCCAGGCGCGTGCTGGCCACCAGTAGCAGGCTCCAGCCGATAAGCAGAAAGCCGGCCAGCACCCAGATCATCCAGGGCTGGGGGCTTAGCATGCCTGCCCCATAGGTGGTGAAGCTGTACGTGGCATTGGCCAGGATATTGATGGCCCGGTAGTTGTGCTCTACTGTTTCCAGCACCACTGGTTCGCTTTTGTGCAGGCTGTCGGGCTGCACCGGCACGGCCCACTGGGCCGGGTATTGGTCGGCCAGCACCAGCAGGGCTACCGCCAGCGCCAGCGTAAGCCAGGCTATGCGAAACAGCTGCTTGCCGCCCGGGCTCAGCCGGTGGTAGAAGAAGGACAGCGGCACGCGTGGTGGGCTAGTCGGCAGGTCCGCTTGTTTCCGTTCCACGTGTTCCGGGTTCAGGATTTCAATACTTTGGGTACACGGAAGTAGTCCGAGTCTTTCTTTGGGGCGTTTCGGAGTGCCTCCTCGTGGCTTAGCTCCTGGTACACGCTGTCGGCTCGCCACACATTGGTAGCCTCGGAGATGTGGATGAGGGGGGCTATGCCCTCTGTGTCCAGCTCCTTTATTTTCTCTACAAAGTCCAGCATCCTGGTCAGGTCGGCCTTCAGGGCTTCGCGCCGCTCATCCGGAAAAGAGAGCTTGGCCAGGTCGCCCAGTTTGTTTATCAGCGCATCATCAATTTTCATGGGTTGTAATCTGATGTTGAATCCAGCCGCGCACCTGCTCCTGCAGGGCGGTTACCTGGCTCAAATCCAGGTCTTTTGTAGGAATGGGCGGATGAATATGGGCCCGGATGTGCACGAAGGGCCGCATCCGGAAGCTTCCATCCCCGCTCAGCATCTTTCGGTTGCCAATCCATGCCACCGGCACGATGGGGGTTTTTGTCTTGATAGCCAGGGCGAATGCGCCCTCCTGAAAGGGCAGGAGCGTTTTGGGGTCGGGGTGGCGGGTGGTGCCCTCGGGGAAGATGAAGAGCGAGTCGCCCTGCTTGAGTGCCTGGGCAGCCAGCTGCAGGCTGCGGGCGCGCGCCACGGGCGAGCTGCGGTCCAGCATAATGTGTAGCCGCCGGTACATGAGCCCGAAAAGGGGAATCTTGCCCAGCTCGGCCTTGCCTATGTAGCGGAAGAAGCGGAAGAAAGCTACGTGGCAGGCGGGTATATCCATATAGCTGCGGTGGTCGCTCATGTAGATATAGGTATGGCCACGGGGCAGCCTGCCGTGCCGTATGGGGGTTACCCAGCACAGGCCTATCAGCATGCCATAGTAGCCCCACACGGTGTTGGCGTAGTGGGCTATCCGGTCTCCCCAGGGGGTTTTGAAGCTAAGCCCCAGCATCTGCACTAGCCACACCAGTGGGTACACACTCAGCCAGCCAAAGGCAAACCACAGGCTCCAGAGGCGGGTGAAGATACGAGCGGCGGCAGACATGGACGGTGGTGGTATTATCGGTACTTGCGTTGGGTAAGCCAGCGCTCGGTAAAGCTGATGCCTACCATTAGCCGCAGGTTATTCTCGCGCACCAGGCTATTTCGGGTGGTGCCCTGCTGCGCCCACTGTGCGGCTATGTCCAGTTTATTGGCAGAGCCGCGTATAATGGGTATGCCCAGCCCTACCGATGCCCCGTAGGCCTGGATGCGGTCGCTGCCGAACTTCAGGTAGGTCTGCTCATAAAACACACCGGCCCGGTAGGCTATGCGGCTGTAGAAAGGTGCACTGAAGTTGCCGGTTTCTCTATTGGGATACCATTCTCCGCCCAGGCCTACCTGCAGGCGGTCTTCCAGGCCTTGTTTCACCCCATCCAGCTCATACTGGCTCCAGTTTTGTAGGCTAACGTCTAGCCCCAGCTGGTAGCGCAAGTCTCGCTGGAGGCCTATCCCCACCCCCAGGGTGTAGGGGAAGGTTGCGCCGGCTATTTTGCCGCGCGACAGGGTATCGCTAATGGACCGCTGGGTAGAGCCTCCCCCATTGTTTCTCAGCACCACATCTCTGCTTACGCCAGCCCATACTGGCAGGTCAGCTATCAGCCCCAGGCGGTATTCCGTGTAGCTGCGTTGCTCCTTACGCATTTGGTTCAGCTTGTGGGCATATCGGGCACTGTCTTGGCCTACCACCCGTTCACGCATCCGTTCCATCCGGGTACTCACCCTGTACAGGGTATCGCCAAACTGTAGGCCTAGCCGTGTGCGCAGGTTTTGCGGCTTATTGGTTTCCGTTATCTGGGTCTGTGTGCCGTCCTGTATACCCAGATATCTGCCATCGCTGGATAGATTGGCAAAGGCAGTATTAAAGTTACGCTCTACCTGCCCGAAGAGGTAGGATACTTCCAGGCCAGCATTTAGCTGGCGACTTAGCCGCAGGCCGGTGCCCAGGTAGAAGCGATTGAGGCCACCATTGCCCTGTGCCTCGCTCAGCAGGGTACGCCCGTCCGGGTCGTTGGTCAGGGTAACCAGGCGCCGCACCTCGTAGCCTGTACGGCTATAGGGTGCCAGGCCGCCTGTGATGGCAAAATTTAGGTTGGGCTTGGTAAAGAGAAAGGCCAGCTGGTTCAGGCCGCCAGCCTTGAAGGTGGCACTGCTTAGGTCGCTAGTAAATGCTTGCTGGCGTATCTGTACGCTGAAGTCCAGCGTAGTAAATTGTACTACGGCGTTTCCTGCGGGGTTTATGCCATGGATGTGATAGCGGTCATATAGGGCAATGCCCACGCCACCCATGCCAATCTGGTTTAGCAGTCCGGGCTGCTGCAGTTCGCCCACCCCAAACTCTGAGTACGGACTGAACGTCTGCTGCTGGGCCAGGCCTACCTGGCTGGCAGAGAGCAGTGAAAGGGCAAACAGCAGGCGTTTCATAGGCATTTTCTACAGGGCAGACAGAATGCCCACCCCCTCCAGAACCAAACTTGGGCATAGCTGCAGGGGTGCAAAGTTGCGGCTTTCCAGGGGTTTTGCAAATAGCTGGGCCTGCCCGCCTGTTAAAAAGACCGAAAGCTGTGGAAATTGCGCCCGCGCCTGTGCCATGTGCCCCTCCAGCTCGTACAGCAGGCCCTGCTGTACCCCCTGCTGTATGGCTGTGCGGGTGTCGGTGCCCAGGGCGGGCCAGGGTTCTACCGGCTGCAGGAGGGGTAGCCGGTGGGTGTAGGTGTGCAGGGACTGGTAGCGCAGGTGCAGCCCGGGCGATATGCTGCCCCCCAGGTAGCGCCCCTGGTTGTCTGCCAGGTCGGTAGTTACAGCCGTACCAACATCCAGCACCAGGCAGGCCCGCCTGTCGGCCCTCAGCCAGGCGGCATGTATGGCACACCAGCGGTCGGCCCCCAGGGTGTGTGGGCTTTGGTACAGGCTGTGCAGTAGCCCAGGGCTTAGCCCGTCCAGCGCGGTAGCCTGCCGGGCTTGTAGCCAGCTGCTCAGGTCGGCTGGGCAGCTGCCCACAGCCGCATAGGCTACCGGAAGCCGGGTGGGCAGGCTATCTGGGGTGCCGGCATAGTCATGCACCTCCGTCAGGCTGCTGCCATCCCATAGGCCCCATTTTATCCGGCTATTGCCTATGTCTAGTACCAGTTTCATCCAAATCGGATTTGCTTCAGATCGAACTGCCGGATGCCGGCCTCGGTTTCAAGGTTGAGCAGGCCCTGGGGCGATATGCCTACTATCCGGCCCGTAATCTGCACCTCATTGCCCGCTGTGTCGGCCTGCCAAAAGGTATGTGGGCGTTCGCGCAGCCACAGCTGCGACCAGTAGGCTTCGTCCAGCGCTGCATATTGCAGCTGCTGTAGCTTCAGGTACCAGGCATTCAGCTGCTGCAGCAGCAGCTCCAGCAGCTCGCTTTTGCCAGCCGGATGGTGTAGCTGTGTGTGTGTGGCCGGCAGGCCTGCGGGGCTGCTCTGCACATTCAGCCCAATGCCCAGTATGCTGTGCTGCACCAGGCTGCCCTGCACGCTGTTCTCTATCAGGATGCCTGCTGCTTTTCGCCCGCCAATCAGTACGTCGTTGGGCCACTTCACTTGCACGTCTGGTATATCCAGCGCCTGTAGTGCCCCCGCTACCGCCAGGGCCGTCATCTTGTTTAGCATAAAGCTGTGGGTGGCCTGTAGCCTGCGTGGGTAGATCAGCACACTCAGGGTCAGGTTGTCTCCGGCGGGTGCCTCCCAGCGGTTGCCCTGCTGGCCCCGGCCTGCCCGCTGGTGCTCGGCCACCACCACCGTGCCATCTGGCCAGGGCCTATGCGGCTGGCTAAGCCGGAGCCAAGTGTTGGTAGAATCTACCGTATCCAGAAAAAGAAGCTGGCTGCCAATGAGCTGCATGCACAAAGGTAGTTGTCTCTTGCTGTTTTATTTGTGTACCTTGCGTCCTTTAATTTAATGCTACAATCGGTCTGTTTTTCTTCCCCATTTTTTTGAATGACACATACACAGGTTGCCGCTCCGGTATTGGTAGAAGAAGTGCTGCGGGGCATACGCGAGAAGAAGGGATTCGACATCAGCGTGCTGGATATGCGCGGCCTGAAGAATGCCGTGGCCGATTTTTTCGTGATTTGCTCAGGCAATAGCGATACCCAGGTAGGGGCTATTGCAGACAGTGTGGAGTATGAGGTGAAGAAGAACCTGAAAGAGCGCGCCTGGCATGTGGAGGGCGAGCGGAAGGGGGAGTGGATCCTGGTAGACTTTGTAACGGTGGTAGTACACGTGATGCTGCCCCGTGCCCGCGAGTTTTATGGCCTGGAGGAACTGTGGGGAGATGCGCAGGTAACCCACTACGCCGAGTAGCTGCCCGGCTAGTTCCAGTATTACTTTTGGCTTGTTTTACCTGTCTCGGCTGTTTCGGCAGAGCTGGCAGGTTTTTGCCCGCCCATGTGCGCTAAAATCGGCAGTTTTGGGTTCATCCGCAGTCCGCTACTTCTGTTCCTTATCCTTTTTATCCTTATCCCTTCGGCCAAAGACCGAGAAGTGCACATAGCGTTTGGGGTGCTTTGTCATGTCTTGCAGCAGGGCGTTTAGCGAGGCCGTAGTGGCCGTCAGGTTGGCATACAGGGCTTCGTCGTAGAGCAGTTTTCCCAGTGTGCCATCCCCCTGCTTTAGGTTATGGGTTATCTGCTTCAGGTCCTGGGCCAGGCGGGTTGTTTCGGTGGCCAGCCCCCGCACCTCTGCCAGGGTGGCTGCCAGGCTATCTGTAGCCTGCCGGGTGTTGCCCAGCATCTTTTTGAAGTCCGGATGGTCAATAAAGTTCTGGTTGGCATTATCGCTCAGGCGCTGGATGCTGGCCACCGTGCCCTTCAGCTGGTTGCTGATAAAGGCGATATTGGCCAGGGTCTGTTCCAGGTTTTGGATGCTTACGTTGGCCCTAGCATCTTCCCGGCGCATGATTTTATTGATCAGCCCAGTCATTTCTATCAGGTTGTCCGACAGGTTGTTTATGCGGTCCAGTGTGGGGTTTACCGTACGGCCCAGCTTGTCGGCCAGGCCAGTGCCCACACTGTCGCGTATGGTGGCTCCATCCTCTAGCAGCTGCCCCGAGGTGCCTGGGTGCAGCTCCAGCAGCTTCTGGCCAAAGACGGGGCTGGTTTCGGTAAGTAGCAGGTAGCTGTCGGATGGCACCTTGATCTGAGACTGTATCTCCAGCTCTATCCGCACGGCATCCTGGCCGTCTCCCACAATCTCTCTGGCCCGAACGGTTCCCACGTCCACGCCCCGCAGGCTTACCTTGTCCCCACGGTTCAGGCCATCGGCACTGGGGAAGTAAACGTAAAAAGTATGGTTGGTACCCAGCACAGAGCGGCCGTTCAGGTAGCTGAGGCCAAAAATAAGCATGGCCCCGGCTACTACCACCAGTATGGCTACTTTGGCTTCTTTTGTTATTTTCACCATCACCGGGCAAAGGTAGCAACTATCCATAAAGTCTCGAAGTCTCGGCTAGCTGCTATCGGTTTGTTGAGTACGTAAAATGGTCCATTTAGCACGGCAAATGTGCAGTTCAAAGAAGAAAATTCACCGTTTAGGGGGGACTAAAACACTTGTACGATGGATTAGCGTACATTTGTTGCGTACAAGTTGTTTAACAACAATAAAGAACCAGCCTAAATAAATAAGGGAATGATCCTGATTTCATTGTTCTTGCTTACGCTTGCTTTTTCTTATGTGCTCAATGCCGTACTCATAAATTACGCGGGCAGGCTCGGTCAGCTGTCGCAGGGTGTAACCACCCAGGTTCGCTGGGCCAGTACGAGCAAGCCCCTGGTGGGGGGCATTGCCTTTTTCATCCTTTTTCTCATTGGTGCGGTTGTGTACACCCTTATCCCGCATACTGCGGCCTATGAGGCCTCCGAAAACTACCTGCCCTTTCTGCTGGCAGTTACCCTCGGCTTCCTGGTTGGGTTGGCAGACGATGCGTACACTACAAGGCCCCTGCTTAAGTTTATCGGCCAGCTGGGCTGTGGCTTCATTTTGCTCGGCTTTGGCATCCAAATCCACCTGTTCAACCATGCGCTGGCAGACGGTATGCTAACGATGCTGTGGGTAGTGGGGCTAATGAACAGCATAAACATGCTGGACAATATGGATGGCGTTACGGGCAGCACCTCTCTGGTCATTGTGTTTTTCACGCTAATGGCCATGTACCTTACGGGCCAGACCAGTAATGTGTTTTTCTACCTTTTTGTGGGGATAGCTGGCAGCCTGGCAGGTTTCCTGATTCTAAACTGGCACCCCAGCAAGCTGTATATGGGCGATACGGGAAGTCAGTTTCTGGGTGCCATACTGGCCTATGCCGGTATTGTGTATTTCTGGAATATCCACCAGGTGGTGCCTGCGGCTGCGGGTGTGCCCCAGGTGGTGTTGCCGCTGCTGGTTTTTTTGATGCCGATACTGGACACCGCCTTTGTAAGTGTAGCCCGCCTGCGCCGGGGGCAGAGCCCCTTTGTAGGGGGGCGAGATCACACAACCCACCATTTGTGCCACTTTGGGGTGCCACAGGCTTGGGTGCCGCTTGTCTTTGGCCTGGCTGGCAGCATTGGGGGCGGGGCTGCACTCCTGATGATATGGGCCAGCCTGTTTAATATCACCGATGCGCTTATGCTTCTCTCGGTTCCCATTACTGTGTTCGGTATCTTTCTATACATCTACCAAAGGGGATTGGCTAAGAGCAAAGTGCGCCAAATGAAAGCGCATGCGCCCATTGTTAGCCTGGGCAAGGATGAACCACGCCAGGCAGCCTTGGCGGTCTCGGCGCGTTAATGCGCATCCTCTGTCTGCATCAGTATTTTTGCCCGCCCACAGGCTGGGGAAACGATCGGTCGTATCAGCTGATGCAGCATTGGGCCGATGCGGGTCTCGGGATTCGCTGTATTACCAGTAAGGCTTATTTTCCGGATGCCGATGACATCCGCAGGCCCGAGTGGCGGCGGTATGGGCAGGTGGAGGTGCTTATCTTGCCAGTGGCCTACCAGCAGTCCTACTCGCGGGTTCGGAAGATCTGGGCCTACCTCCGGTTTGCCGCCTGGGCAGGCCTGGCTGCCCTGCAAGAGCGGCCCGATGTGCTGTGGGTAAGCATTACCCCGCCGCCACTGGGCTGGGTGGGCGGCCTGCTACGGCGCCTGATGGGGGTGCCCCTGGTGCTGGAGGTGGTGGATGTGTGGCCCGAGGTGCCCCAGGGCATGGGCCTGCTGCAGGATGGCCCCCTGCTGTGGCTGCTAAAGCGGCTGGCACGCTGGACCTACCTGCAGGCCCGCCAGGTATACGTACTTAGCCCCGGCATGGCAGCCCAGCTGCAGCCCTACCGGCTACCGGCGCATATCTCCCTATCGGTTAGCCTGAATGGCACAGACCTGGCACAATTTGTGCCCCGAAGCGCAGGCCCGGTAGGGGGGCCGCCCCCCCTGCGCATGGTGTATACCGGTGCCCTGGGGCAGGCCAATGCGGTGCACGAGATGATCCTGGCACTGTATGTATGGAAAACTGCCGGGCATACGCACTGGAGCCTGGACCTATACGGCTGGGGAAAGGAGGCGGGACTGATAGCCCAGCTGATACAGGAATACAGGCTGGCCGATCAGGTACGGCTGCATGCCCCTGTGACCAAGGCTATGCTGAATGAGCGGCTGCAGCAGGCCCACCTGGGTCTGGTTTGCTTTGCGCCCCATGCTGTGCTGGAGGCCAATAGTGCGAACAAGTTTTATGACTACCTGGCCGCAGGCCTGCCGGTGCTGCTAAACTACCGTGGCTGGCAGGCCGAGCTGGTGGAGCAGCACCGCTGTGGCTATGGGTGCCCCCAGGGCGACTGGAAGGAGTGGCTGCGACGACTGGACGACCTGGCGGCTGACCCCGACGCGCTGCGCACTATGCGGGCAAATGCACGGCAATTGGCTACTGCCCAGTTTGATCGGCTGCAGCTTGCGCAGCAGCAGGCTCTGCGCTTTCGGCAGTTGGCTGCTGAAACAGCAGGTATACGTAGCTAAGCCCACCCACCACTACATTCAGCAGCAGCTGGGGCGTGTGTAGCACCAGGGCTACCATTACGCCCGTATCTTGCCCCAGGCCATACAGCAAAAAGGTGGTGGCTATGGCCTGGTGAAAGGGACCAATGCCCCCTGGCACGGGCAGGGTCATGCCCACGCCCCCCATGGTAGTGAGCACCAGCGAAAACCAGAGACCATGCCCCCTGCCGATGGGCAGAGACTCTACAAAAAAATAGGTGGTGGCCCAGTAGCCCACCCAGATAAGCAGGCTAAGCAAGACAAACACCCAGGGATGCCTAAGGTGCAAAATACTCAGCATGCCATTTAGCAGCCTGCGCACAAAGCCCCACAGGCTGGCCAGTACCGGTATGCGGGCTATACGCCTGCGTAGGCGGAGCAGCAGCAGGCCGATGATGAGCATAACCCCCACGGCAAGCAGAACTGCCCAGAGGGGTAGGGTATCCAGGGGGTTTTGTGCCAGCTGGAAATAGCCGGTTATCCGCTCGTAGTCTCCCAGCAGCACCGTCAGCAGCAGCAGGCCCAGTAGCAGCACGTCTACTACCCGCTCTGTTACCACGGTTCCGCCACTTACCAGCAGGGGTATGCGGTTGGTCTTGATCAGCAGGCTACAGCGGGTTACCTCGCCCAGGCGCGGCACGGCATAGTTTACCATATAGCCCACCATTACTGCTGCCGAGGTGCGCAGGCTACTCACGGGGTGCCCGGCTGCGCCCAGTAGCATGCTCCAGCGCAGGCCACGTGCGTAGTGGGCGGCCAGGCTAGCCACCAGGGCCAGCACGATGAGGCCAGTATCTGCCGCCTGCAGGTTATGCCACAGGGCTGCAAAGGATATGTTTCGCAGTGCGAGGTATAGCAGCCCGCCCCCCAGGCCAAATCCACCCACATACAGCAGTATAGCCTTTAGCCGCTTGTTCATTGGGCCAGGCGGTTATGCAGGTCGGGAAACACCACGATAGGCTCGTAGCTTCTGGCTGCTTGCACCTCCATCAGGGCGTAGGAGATGATGATCAGGATATCGCCCGGTGCAGCCAGGCGCGCAGCCGGGCCGTTTAGCCCCACAATGCCACTGCCCCGTTCTCCGGCTATGATGTAGGTCTCCAGCCGGGCTCCATTGTTCAGGTTTACAATTTGCACGCGCTCATTGGGCAGCATTTGGGCAGCATCTACCAGATCCATATCCAGGGTTATGGATCCTACGTAGTTTAGTTCTAGCTGATTCACCCGCACGCGGTGAATCTTGGATTTCATCATTGTTACCAGCATGGGCCAGGGGAAAAGAGGGACAAAAGTACAAATTCGTTTCAAGCAGACACCACATTGTCTATCAGGCGTACGGGGCCAAAGTAAACAGCTGCCAGAATGGCTACCCGTGGGGGCCGCTGCCCCCCCGTGGGGGGGTGCAGGGTATCATGGTCTACCAGGGTCAGGTAGTCTATCCGGGCCTGGGGTTCTGTAGCCAGGATGCCGGAGCCTGCCGCCAGCGCCTCCTCCCTGCTTGCGCCGGCCTCCCACTGGGCCAGGCTATGCTGTAGTGCCCGATACACCACCGGCGCGGCAGCCCGCTGGGCGGCACTCAGGTTTCGGTTTCGGCTGCTCATGGCCAGGCCATCGGCCTCGCGCAGGGTGGGCACATACGCAGCACGATTGGGCTAAATAGGTCTGAGAGCATCCGGCCTACTACGCGGGTCTGCTGCAGGTCTTTGGCACCCATGTATAGGTAGGTGGGCTGCACCAAGTTCAGCAGCTTGGTTACTACCAGGGCTACTCCGTCAAAGTGGCCGGGCCGCGCGGCCCCCTCCAGCACCTCGGATACGCCTGCTACATGTAGCTTCACGGCACTTGGGCCATTCGGATACATGTCCTCTGCCGTGGGCAGCAGCAGGCTGTGGCAGCCAGTGTGGCTTAGCAGGGCCGCATCTTCAGCGGGCATGCGCGGGTAGCTGCTCAGGTCTTCGGCCCGGTCAAACTGCGTGGGGTTTACAAAGATGCTGGCTACTACGGTGTCGCATTCTTCCCGCGCGGCTTTCACCAGGGCCAGGTGGCCGGCATGCAGGGCCCCCATGGTGGGAATAAAGCCCACCCGATGGCCGGTGGGTACCTGGGCACGCCAAGCCCGAAAAGCCGAGACGGAAGAGAGTATTTTCATAAGCGGCCAAAAATAGTGGAGAAAAAATTGCGAGTTATAAAAAAAAGACAGTAAGTTGCCGCAACTTGATAAATTCGGGTGGATTCCGTACCTTTGCGATCCAGTTCCACTAACTCACCTCTTATGGAAAAACTTCGGATCCTGTACGCCACCATGGAGATTGACCCATTTCTGGTACTGTCCGATTCCGCAAATTTTATCCGTTCTCTCCCACAGGGGCTACAGGAAAAGGGCCACGAAATCCGAATCCTGATGCCGCGCTTCGGTGTTATCAACGAAAGAAGAAACCGGTTGCACGAGGTAGTACGCCTGTCGGGCATAAACATCCGGGTAGGAAATGAAGAGAAACCCCTCACCATCAAGGTAGCTACCATACCCAACGCTCGCCTGCAGGTATATTTCCTGGATAACGAGGACTACTTTCAGCGCAAGAGCGTACTTACGGACCCGAAGAGCAAGACTTTTCACGAAGACAACCACGAGCGTTCCATCTTCTTCTGCAAAGGAGTGATCGAAACCGTGCGCAAGCTGGGCTGGACACCCAACATCATCCACTGCCATGGCTGGATGACTGCACTCATCCCCCTCTACCTGAAAACGCACTTTCGCGAGGATCCCATTTTTCGTGATAGCAAAACGCTGTATACGGTGTATGACAATGAGGTGAGCGAGAAATTACCTGATAATTTTGCCGAAAAGGCCCGTCTGGACGGTACGCCCGAGGATCTGCTAAATGAATATCGAGGAGATACCTACCTGGGTGTAAGCCGGGGCGGCATCAAGCTGGCAGATTTTGTAACCCAGGGCAGCACCACCGTGCACAGCGAGCTGCACAGCACCCTGGCAGAAGTGGAAAAACAAGATAGATTTGCAACCATCACCGCCGACCACGCAGACGGGGTGGACTCCTACAATGACATCTACAAGAAAATCCTCAACTAGGCGCATTCATCGTTTTGCGCATACGGCCTCCGGTAGGCAGGCTCCGCATCAGCGGCTCATTCTCGCTATCGCAGTAGTACTATGTGCGTATGGCCTGGTGGGCTGTAGGGAGCCCGACATTGTGGATGTGGGCCTGAATACCCCGGCTAATGTGGGCTACCTGGATAGTGCAACAGTAGAACTGGATACGTTTATACCCACGCTGGATTCGCTCTTTACCAAAAATGTGACGGCTGCCGTGCTAGGCAACTATACCGACCCCGTGCTGGGCCGCGTGAATGCTGAAATTTACACCCAGATTAGCCTCCCCGGGGCCAACGTAGCCTTCGAAGCCGATGCCGTGGCCGACTCTATCGTCCTGTTTCTGCCACTGGTGGACTACTATGGCAAGCCCAGCAGCAGGCTGAATCTGGAGGTATATGAACTGACAGAGAGTATTGCGGATGGCACGAACTACTATGCCACCAGCCGCTTTGCCACAGGCACAACCGAGCTGGGCGGCGGTGCCAGCTTTGCCCTGGCTGCCGATAAGCTTGGTTCTGACACAATCAAGATCAAACTGAATGTAAGCCTGGCCCAGCGTATACTAGACGCTACAAGCGATCAGCTGGCCAATAACACGAACTTCCACCAGTTTTTCAAGGGTTTGCACATCAAGACCCAGCCTGTGGTGGGCGATGTGGGGGTGGTGTACACCGTAGCCCTCCGAAATGTACTGGTGGGGAGTGCGGCACCTGCCTCGCTGAAGATCTATTACCGGGGCACCGGCGAAAACAAAGTGTATACCCTAACGGTGCAGAGTGGCGTAACACAGCGCACCAACTACCTGGAACGCGGGGATATAAGTGGCACCCTACTGGGCCAACTGGTGGGCGATGCCGCACCGATTGGCCGACAAGTGGCTATACTACAGTCCATTTTTCCGGTTCAGGTGCGTGCCAAAATCAGCAAGCTGCCAGCCAACCGGATTGCCATCAATCGTGCCATACTGGAGCTGCCGGTGGATACCACCTATGTGGACAGCAATCCCTTCCTGTATTACCGCCCTATCCCCAGGTCGCTACAGCTCTACCAGGCCGACGAGACCGGAGAGAAGATTGATCGAAAGTCTGCCATCCTGAATCAGAGCGACTTTTTGCCCGCAACCGATCGGTACGAATTTAATATAACCAGCTATTTGAACCAGTATTATGAGCAGGACGGTGTGATAAATGACCTGCTACTGGTACCAAACTCGCTTGCCCTGGTGTTCACCAGTAGTGGGCTGCCCACTTTTGCCAGTGCCGCCCGCTCTGTACTGGGCAATATAGACCACCCAACGCGCAGGCCGCGCGTACGCGTGTATTACACAAATCTGCCGTGAGTGGTGTATCTTTGCCTGTTTAGCCCTGTTCGGGTTCTTTTCGTTGAATAATAGGATCATATCATGTGTGGAATTGTAGGATACATCGGATTTCAGGAGGCATACCCGATTCTGATAAATGGACTCAAGCGGCTGGAGTATAGGGGATATGACTCTGCGGGTATTGCCCTGCTGGATCGCGACATTCAGGTATTCAAGAAGAAGGGTAAGGTGGCAGACCTGGAGGCCTACATAGATGGCCAGTATCCACGTGCCACCATCGGTATGGGCCATACCCGCTGGGCTACACACGGCGAACCCAATGACGAGAACGCCCATCCGCACTACAGCGAGTCCAGAAAATTTGCCATTATACACAATGGCATTATTGAAAACTACCAGCATCTGAAAAGGCGCCTCATCGACAGGGGCTATACCTTTAAGAGCGACACGGACACCGAGGTACTGGTTCAGCTGATAGAGGAGGTATACCGGGTAGGCCATGTAAGCCCACAGGATGCAGTACGCATGGCCCTATCCAAGGTAGAGGGTGCCTTTGGCATCGTGGTGCTGTGCAAGGATGAGCCGGATATGCTGATAGCGGCCCGCCGCGCCAGCCCGCTGGTGATCGGCATTGGCCAGGGCGAGTACTTTGTTGCCTCAGATGCTACGCCGATCGTGGAATTTACCAAGAGTGTTATTTACCTGAATGACAATGATATAGCCGTTATTCGCCGAGACGAGCTGACGATCAAGACGATAAAGAATGACCAGGTAACCCCCGAGATCAAAACCCTGGATATCGAGCTAAGTGCGATTGAAAAATCGGGCTATGCCCACTTTATGCTTAAGGAGATATTTGAGCAGCCCAAGAGCATAACCGACAGCCTGCGTGGGCGCATAGCGCACGACATGAGCGAGGTACGCCTCGGTGGGCTAGACCACATGGACGACCAGCTGGCAGGAGCCAAGCGCATCATTATTGTGGCCTGTGGCACCAGCTGGCACGCGGGCCTGGTGGGAGAGTATATTATCGAAGACCTGGCCCGTATACCGGTAGAGGTGGAGTATGCCAGCGAATTTCGATACCGCGACCCCGTCCTCTATCCGGATGACATTGTGATTGCCATCAGCCAAAGTGGCGAGACAGCCGATACACTGGCCGCTGTAAAGCTGGCCAAGTCTTACGGCTGCACAGTGCTGGGTGTGTGCAATGTAGTAGGCAGCTCCATACCCCGCGAAACGGATGGAGGGGTGTATATACACGCCGGGCCAGAGATTGGCGTAGCTAGCACCAAGGCCTTTACGGCCCAGGTAACAGCCCTGGCCCTGATTGCCATCCGCATTGGACAGCGTAGGCAGACGCTGTCTGACAATCGATTCCATACCCTAATCAAGGAGCTGATTCGCCTGCCAGAGTTGATTCACCATGTGCTACACAGCCTGGATGCGCAGGTGCAAGAGATCAGCGCGCTGTACAAGGACGCAGGTAATTTCCTTTACCTCGGCCGGGGCTTCAACTTTCCGGTGGCGCTGGAGGGTGCGCTGAAGCTGAAGGAAATATCCTATATCCATGCCGAGGGTTACCCGGCTGCCGAAATGAAGCATGGCCCCATTGCACTGATCGACGAAAACATGCCAGTCGTCTTCATTGCTACGCGAGATAAGAGCTATGACAAGGTAGTATCGAACATACAGGAGGTAAAGGCACGAAAGGGTATTGTGATTGCTGTAGTTACGGAAGGGGATACCATGCTGCCCACCGTGGCAGAGCATGTGCTAGAGATACCCCGGATAGATGAAGTATTGAACCCCATCATCGCCGTGATTCCGCTCCAGCTACTCAGCTACTACATAGCCGTACTGCGCGGCTGCAATGTAGACCAGCCCCGAAATCTGGCAAAGAGCGTAACCGTTGAGTAACCAGCGAGACCTGGAACGAAATATGGACCTGTTGCATCCTTCTATCGGCGAATCTTCCAGAGAAGCGCACAGAGAAACCAGACCACCCCTGCTGCCAGCACTCACCTCTTTGCGCTTCTTCTTTGCGTTCGTAGTATTTCTTTCGCATTTGAGATTTCTTCGCGCCAATGAAGCATACAAAGAAATCTATGACAATTATTTTGAGGAAGGCTTTCTGGGGGTAAGCTTCTTTTTTATTCTATCTGGCTTTATTATTACATACAATTATTTTGATAAAATAGTAGAAAAAAGAATAAGCTATAGAGTCTTTTTTCTGAGAAGATTATTCCGTGTTTATCCACTTCATTTTCTTACATTGATTCTATCTTTAATCTCATTTATAAATAGCGATAAGCATCATGAATTTTTTTATATTCATTTTGTTCTAAATATTTTTCTTTTGCATAGTTTCATACCAAGTTCGGCATTTTACTTTAGTTTAAATAATGTTTCTTGGAGTATTTCTAATGAACTATTTTTTTATTCTTTAGCACCCAAAGCCATTCGAATTCTGAATGGAATCTCTAAAAATATTATATTTTTCCTTTTCTTATTCGTTATAATATTGGGGTTTATTTTTGTTTCACTGTTCTTGAGTCTGGATTTTCATAGGGGCATAAATCATGCAATTGTTTACGTTAATCCTTTCTTTAGGTTCATGGATTTTATTCTTGGCATGTTGTTATGTAAATTATATTATGAGGGCAAAAGAATTACATTTATTCAGCGGAATTCTTCTCTAATTCAAATATCATCTATTGTGCTTTTTTCTTTGTTCTTTAGCTTTCATCTCATTGTTGATGTCACATTCAGGTATTCCGTTTATTACTGGATACCGATGTTAGCTATTATTTTTTCATTTAGCTTCTCGAATGGATTTTTTGCATATACTCTGAAGAATAGGATACTGGTATACTTAGGAGAGATTTCATTTGCTTTCTACTTGCTTCATTTTCTTGTAATTCGTTTTACGTCCTCCTTAGCACTAAAATTATTTCCTTTATTAGGAATACCATTTGCTGGATTGGAGGCCGAGCTGGCTATTCTATGCTTTATAATTACATTAATTCTCAGCATCCTCTCGTTTGAATTTTATGAGAAGCGCATGAACGCGCTGCTTACAAAGTCGCTGCTACCTGTGCGGGGTAGCCTCAGCTAAAAACTGAATACCCGGTGCCGCATGGGGTAACCGGGCTGCTCTTCGCTTTGGGCTGGCAAGTTTTTTAGCATGCTGCGGGGCAGGAGGGTATGTCGTATCATGTTGGCGCCCAGGTAGTCGGTGCAGTTCAATTCAGCTATTTCTATGCAGGTTGTGGCTGAGTGGCCCCAGACTTTTTCCCGATACATATCTTGCCAGTGTCGCATGGGGCTTCTTGCCTCTGCCAGGCAGAGTATATCGGGGGTTTTGGCCGGATTATACACCCGTATCAGGGTGTCGGCCAGGGTATAGGTATGCCGGTATGCTAGCCATACGATGGGGGCGTCGGGTAGGATAAGCCAGTGGCAGGGAGCACCCAGGGCTATTTTTTTTGCAAGAAAATGACCCGGTCCCACCACCAGCTTGGGCTGTGCACCGGCATCTGCCAGCGAGTCTAGCAGGGGTTGTGCCATCTGCCTGCTGTACGGATCGCAGTAGACTACTACCCGCCCTGCATCTGTGCAGGCCACCCCGGCCAGAGATGCCGCCAGATAGACAATTATCCACCCCTGGCGTATGCGCTTAGGGTAAGCTAATCTCGGCATAGGCTGTGGCACAAATACCCCCAATGGGCGGATTCGCCTTGGCTACCCGCACCGTAGCGCGCTGCACATCTGGCAGGCCCAGCAGTGCCTCGGCTATTTCCAGGGTTAGGGTCTCGAGCAGCAGGGTGGGCTGTGCCATGCGTTGTGAGATAAGCAGGTACGCCTCGGCATAGTCTACCGTATGATCCAGGCGGTCTCCGGGCTTTACCTGGCACGCCATTTCTACCGAAACTTCGTATCGATTGCCGAGTGTATGCTCCTCTGCATATACGCCATGCGTGGCAAAAAAAGACATGCCCGTTAGCCCAACCTTTACTGTGTTCATGTGTTTGAATTTAATAAGTAATAACCAATATGCTGGATTGAAAAAAATCTATCCGGTTGTGGGTCTGGTGGTGCCTATTCGCCGAAACAGAAAAAGTAGATACGCCCCCACGGGTAGCTGCCAGGCCAAAGCCCAGAATGGCCCTATGCCTGGTATCCAGCCTTTGGGCGCAACCTGCGGGCCTACCAGCAGGATAAGCAGGCCGCCTGCAGCTCCACATCCACCTGCTGCCAGGGCCGTGATACAGCCTGGGTATTCTGCCACATTCACCAGAAAGAGCGTAATGTAAAACAGGAAGAATGCAGCGGAGAAGCCTCCTACTACAAAAAGAAAAGACAGATTGCTAAAGGGTGCCTGCTGCATGCCCAGTTGGGGGGTGGCTTGGTCTTCCGCCAGGATGGTTGCCGGCAGATAGAGCGCCAGATAAAGGAAAATAAGGCAGACAGGCACATAAAACAGGGCAACAAAGCGGTAAACAAAGTAGCGGCACAAGCCCGCTGTAAGCCCCAAGGCAAAGCCCATGCCCGGCCAAACGGGCAGCAGCCACTCTGCGGCAGCTCCCAAGACGGCAAGCCCGATAAACCAGGCCCATTCATGTACGCTTCTCATCTGGGGGCAAGATAGGACTGGCTGCTAACATTTGCTATACCGGGTCTACCCCATTAAGCCTAGGTAGGCCGATACCTGTTTGCTTGGCAGGGCTTATTCGGTACCTATCGGCGCGGACGGCTGGGTGCTGAGGCTATAATTGCGGCAAGTTTGGCGGCGCTTTTGGGGTAGTACGAAAAGTAGCTTGCAGTTTATCTGCGAAAGGCTTGCGTTTTTGCCTAACGATCGTTAGCTTTACTAGGCAATGGCAGATCTACCCGTTCATATAGGCACTAGCCAGCGGCAAGATACGCAGAAAGGAGGCCAATCTGGCACACGGGCCGTTATTTTGTCGGTAGCCGCCCGTCTGTTTGGCGAGGTAGGCTACCATGGGGCTGGCATGCGCCAGCTGGCAGACCTGGTGGGTATAGAGCCGGCCAGCGTATATAGTCACTTTAGGTCGAAGGGCGAGATCCTGCAGGTGCTGGCCTGGCAGTGTGCGGATGACTTTGCTGCCACCCTGAGGCCCGTGTATGAAAGCGAGCTGAACACGCGCAGCAAGCTGCAGCGCATGATCGAGCTGCACGTAGAGGTTTTGATACGCAACCTGGAGCAGGCACCTGTATTTAACCGCGAATGGCAGCACCTGGAGCCGGAGGCGAAGGCTGAGTATGCACGGCTGCGGGATAATTATGAAGGCATGTATCGGGCGGTGATTCGCCAGGGGATCGCCCAGCACCTGTTTAAGCCCATGGACGAAAAGTTTGCCGCCCTTACGCTGCTGAGTGCCCTGAACTTCATGCCGCAATGGTATAGGCCCGAGGGCGAAAAATCGCCCCAGGAGCTGGGTGAAATACTGGCAAGCATGCTACTACAGGGATTATTAAAAAGCTTTTAGATACGGCCAATAAACCCGATACCAGCTTTCTGCGTTAGCTAGAAAATAAGCAAGTAAGTCCGAATAGGCCCGGATAATAAAGAGAACCCAACCCAAACCTACCATGTACGGAAGCTTAACCATAACCGACGTAGAGAACTACGGCAAAAAGATACAGGACGAAGATCCGGAGCGGCTGGCCGCGTTTGAAGCCCGGATCGTGCGTGGTGAAAAGATAGAACCCCAGGACTGGATGCCCTACGAGTATCGGCGCCAGCTGATCCGCATGATCGAGCAGCATGCCCATAGCGAGATCATTGGGGCACTACCAGAGGGTACGTGGATAACCCGTGCACCTAGTTTTAAGCGAAAGCTGGCCCTCATTGCCAAGGTACAGGATGAGGTGGGACATGCCCAGCTGCTATACGCCGCCGCAGAGACCTTGGGCAAAACCCGAGAAGAAATGATAGACGACCTGCTAAGCGGAAAAAGTAAATACAGCAATGTATTTAACTATCCCGCCGAAACCTGGGCCGATATATGTGTAATTGCCTGGCTGATAGACGCTGGCGCAATTATAAACCAGGTAGCCAACAGCAAGGGTAGCTATGGCCCCTACTGCCGGGCGCTGGAACGTATTTGTGCCGAAGAAAGCTTCCACCTGCGCTATGGGTACGACCTATGCGTGCACATGGCCACCGGCACCCCCACCCAGCGCCAGATGCTACAGGAAGCCCTGAACCGCTGGTGGGAACCCATCATGCACTTTCATGGGCCGCCAGATACGGTAAGCCAGCACACCCAGACCCTGATGCGCTGGAAGGTGAAAATGGCCAGCAATGACGACATGCGCCAGCAGTTTCTGGACATGTATGTACCGAAAATATGGGAGCTGGGCCTAAGCCTACCCGATCCGAACCTGCGGAAGGACCCCGATACCCAAAAATGGCTGTACACAGAGCCAGACTGGAACGTGTTTATGCAAGTAATAAATGGCAACGGCCCCTGCAATGCCGAGCGCCTGGCTGTGCGCCGCTATGCCGAGCAGCAGGGTGCCTGGGTACGCCAGGCCCTACGCCGCCAGGAAGAAGTATACATTACCCCCCTGGCCTAGTGTAGCCCTATGCAGAACGACGACCGCATATATGAGGTACAGGCAGACATGCTGATAGAGCTGAAAGGCATGCGGGGCGAGCTAAACGGTCTGCGTACCGACGTGCAAGAGCTGCGCGTGGATGTGGAATACATGAAGCAAGAGCAGCAGAAGACCAACTTGGCGATCGGAGAGCTGCGCCTGTCCGACCACATTCCGCAGGTATTGAAGTACGAAAAGTGTATCACACGCCTGGAAGACCAGGTGTTTCCGTATGGTGCAAAAAAGCAAGAAAATGACTGAGAAATCACTGGACCCCCGGGTAAACCGCATCGCCATGCCCCAGCAGGCCGACCCCAAACAGGCCATGGACCAATGGCAAACCTATGAGGTGTTTGTGCAGCAGAGTAGGGGAGACCAGCACCAGCATGTGGGCATTGTGCATGCCCCCACCGCAGAGCTGGCCATTCTGTTTGCTAAGGAGCAATATGCCCGCCGCCTGCAGTGCGTAAATATCTGGGTGGTAAAAACAGCCGATGTGCAAGCCACCTCCTACGAGGATTCGGATATGTTCGATCCGGCTTTTGACAAAAACTACCGCGAAAGCCACGGCTATAACCGCGTGCGCCACCTGATAGACGACTGGAAAACGCGCACCGGACAGCAAACGGAACCTACCCCTACTGGCGAAACCGAGGCGGTACCCAGAAAGCGCACCATCATCACGGGCAAACCCGGCATTGTAATAGGTAAGAAAAAATGAGCGAAGCCCTTAAGCACCTGCTATACCCCCTGGCTGACGATCTGCTGATCATGGGCCACCGAAACAGCGAATGGACCGGGCTAGGCCCCGTGCTGGAAGAAGACATTGCCTTTAGCAGCATGGCACAGGACAAGCTGGGCCACAGCCTGGCCTTCTATGAGCTGCTGCATGCGCTGGGCGAGCCACCGGCAGATATGATTGCCTTCAACCGGAAGGCCGCACAGTTCTACAGTTGCCAGCTGGTGGAGTATCCCATCGGTGCGTATGATTTCAGCCTCATCCGCCATCTGCTGTTCGACCTAGCCTATGCCACCCGCCTGGAGGCACTGAAGGGTAGCAGCTATGCTCCCGTGGCGGCCCTGGCTGCACGCCTGGCACGCGAAACCAAGTACCACACCCTGCATGCCCGCACCTGGGTGCAGCAGCTGGCACAGGGCACTGCCGAGGGCCGGGACCGCCTGCAGCGCAGCCTGGATGAAACCTTGCCCATGGCCTATAGCATATTTGAGGTAACAGCACACACACAAGCCATAGCAGATGCGGGCCTGCAAGCCCATGAGGATGTGCTGCTGGACCACTGGCTGCAGCAGCTGGCAGCGGTATGCCAGCAGGCGGGGCTGGTGCTCCCTACGGTTACGGCAGCGGCGGCACAGGCCCACATGGGGGGGCGCACGGGCCTACACACCGAGCACCTGCAGCCCCTGCTGGATGAAATGACCGAAGTTTTTCGGTTAGATCCAGAGGCCTCCTGGTAAGAGGAACCTTGCTTTATTTACCCTCAAGGGTTGTAGTAGTGCTGTATAGTTTACCCGGAATAACTTGTAGAGCATGTGCAGTCCAGGCGGAATAAAAGCGTATTTCCTCTCTACAGGGCCTTTGAAATGGAAGCCCACCTCGACTTTTGGATTGCTCGAGCTTTGCGTTTCAACCCGGAACTTAAGTAACTAGTACTAGCGGGTTTCGCAGCGTGCCTTTAGGGCTTGGTTCATAGCCATAAAGTTTTCCAGGGTTTGCTGGCCAATCTTTTTCATAATTGGCTTGCGTAGCATCCCACCAAAGTACTCGCCTTGCACAAGTAGGGTTTGCCCGTTTAGCTTTTGAAGTTCAAAAGAGTGGCGTCCGTCAAAGAGGCCGGGGATGCCCAGATGGCCCAACCATTCTAGTCGTTTGTAAGGTTGAAAGTCTGTGATTTTTGGCTTAAAAACGAGGGTTCTCGCCCCATTTCGCATTACATTTCTGATCCTTTTGCCTAGGATCAGGGGTTGGGTACTTTCGATGATAAAGGGGTTCCAAGTGGGCCAAGCTTCTCGGTCGATCAATACGTTCCAGACGGTTTCAATTGGGGCATCAATTAGAATTTCGGTGCGAATCTTTTTCATAGGGTGTACATTGGACTGGGCTTGTGCAGCACCCACCAGTGTGAAGGTAAGCGATATAGCGAATAGAGCGATGGGTATGCCATACATGTACAAAGGTACCCAGCCCATATCCCCCCTTCCTTTACAATTGTTAAGTAGTGCTAGCTAGTGATCGGTATCCGGCCTTTCTGCCAATCTTCTGCGGATTCGGCTCAACGACACAGGGGTTATCCCTAAAAAGGTGGCCAATATATGCAGCGGTACGCGCTGTAGTAGCTCAGCCTGTGTGCTCAGTAGCCACCTATATCGCTGCTCATGTGTGTGGGTAATGTGTGTGTATAGCAGCTGCTGTACATGGATCATCCGCTGCTCTAGCAGCTTTCTTACGAATGCATTTAGCCGAGGTACCCGCTCATATAGCTCCAGGAGCGCCGTATAGGGGAGTGCCAGCAGTACCGATGGTTCTAGGGTTTGTACATACTGCATCGAGGGTTGCTGGGCTACCATGCTCTCTAGCGAGCCAATGAAATGATACTCTGGTGCAACAAAGAGGGTCTTTTCCTCGCCATCTACTATGTAGAATATACGCACCAGGCCCTGCCGGATGAAATAGATATGGGTAGCAGGTTGGCCATGTGCCACCAGATTGTGCTGGGCGGGTACTTCCAATAAGCTGAGGGCATCCTGGATGGTGGCGAGCTCAGACGTGCTAAAAGCTTCGAATGAGTGCAAGTACTGGCAAAAATCGGAATACAAACCTACAGGTTTCGGTTAATGCGGAACACCATAATGCCGATCAGGCTGAGCAGCAGGCCTCCCACACTCACATATACAAACGCGTTCGGGTCATCCTCCAGGGGCAGGTGGATGTTCATGCCATAGATGGAGGCCAGCAGGGTAGGGAGCATCAGGATGATGGTGATCTGGGTAAGGCCCTTCATTACCCGGCTCAGGTTGTTATTGATAACGCTGGCAAAGGTGTTGGCCGTGCTCTCCAGGATGCTGGTATAGATGTTTGCCATCTCTATGGCCTGGGCATTGTCGATAATCACGTCCTCCAGCAGCTCCAGGTGCTCGTCGCTAGCGGTGCGGAAGAAGCTGGTGCGCTTGATGCGCTCCAGCATAAACTGATTGGTCTGCAGGCTGGTGCGAAAGAACACCAAGCTCTTTTCCGTGTTCAGCAGCTTCAGCAGTTCCGTATTCTTCTGGTTGGCCCGCAGGCGGTCTTCTATCTCCTGGCTGTGCAGGTCCAGGTCTTTCAAAAACCGCAGGTACTTCAGCGTGGCACGGTCGAAGATATTCAGCACAAACTGAATACGATCGCTGGGGTCTGCGGCTACCCGCCTCATGTTTTGCACTTCGTCCAGTATGCTGTTTGGCCGTGTGCAGATGGTAACCAGTATGTGCGGGGCCAGGATGATGCCCAAAGGGCGGGTAATGTAGGGCACCCCGTCTTCCAGGTCTTCGCTGCGGATGGGTATCCGCAGGAGTATGAGCATTACGTTGTCCTCTACCTCAAAGCGGGCACGCTCTTCGGGGTCCAGTGCGGCCGTCAGGAAGTCGAGCGGCAGCTCGTACCGGCCTTCTACCTCAGCTAGCTCCGTATGGCTGGGGTTTGTCATGCTTACCCAAGTAACCCGGTTTGCCCCAGGGTCTTCTACCAGGCTAGCTTTTTGGTCGTAGAGGGCAATCATGCGGCTGACAGGCGGGGCAAATGGGAGACGGTACTACATCGCAGTGCAAAATTAGCTCTTTTTTACGAATTAGACTTTGGTCGTCATTCTTTAATGAATACCGCCAAAAGAAAATAAATTTGGTAGAATTGTGGTCAATAATTTAGTATATTGACTTTTGTAAGCGATTGATAACGAGAAAATCATAAATCACTAAACGCATAAAACATGACAATTACAGACCTAAAACCAGAACCCCGCCTCCGCTTGGAACGCCTGGACGATGTGGCGTATGTGCTCCGCGCGGTTTCGCACCCCATTCGTCTTGCCATTATAGACGTGCTGGACCAGCGCGATAGCATATCGGTGGGCGAGCTGTGCGGCATCCTTTCGGTAGAGCAGAGCCTGCTGAGCCACCACCTAGCCAAACTGCGCGAACAACGGATTGTGAAAACCCGGCGGGAGGGCCAGCATGTGCGCTATACGCTGGCCGAGCGGAGGATTACCGCCATTATTCCCTGCATACAGGCATGCATAAACAAATAATCTATCTTTGCCTCCCCATCTCAGGGGATATGAATTATTTTTCATATATTCATGCCCCAAGGTTGATGTTTCGAGGTAAATGGAGATAATCGGATACATAGGTGCCATCCTGGTGGGCATCACGCTGGGTATGCTTGGGGGTGGGGGCAGTATACTCACTGTGCCCATTCTGGTTTACCTACTGGGTATAGGGGCCGAGGTGGCCACCGCCTATTCCCTCTTTGTGGTGGGCTGGGCCTCGTTTGTGGGGGGGCTTCGCTACCTCAGGGTTGAGCGGATCCCCATACGGGTTGCCGTCCTGTTTGCCCTGCCCTCGCTTGTGGCTGTTTTCAGCATACGCAGGTGGGTAATGCCCGCTGTGCCAGCCCAGCTGTACCTCTCTCCCACGGTGGTCATCCCCAAGGATACGGCTATTCTGGTTTTCTTTTCGCTCATCATGCTGCTCAGCGCCCTGCGCATGCTCGCCTCGCGCACGGGCCATATAGATGTGGCACCTATTCGCCCCTACTCATCCTTGCTCATTATCCTGGTAGGGCTGGTAGAGGGTTGCATTACTGGCATCGTGGGTGCCGGCGGTGGTTTTTTGATTGTGCCCGCACTTTTCCTGCTGGCCCGCATCCCCATGAAGCAGGCCATAGGCACCAGTCTGCTCATCATCGCCTTCAAGTCCATCCTGGGCTTTACTGGCGACGTATTGCGGCCCGATCTGGCCATAGACTGGCCCTTTTTGGTGGCATTCACGCTCTTTGCACTCTTGGGCGTGTACCTGGGCACCCGGCTTTCGCACCGCATATCCGGCAAGCGACTAAAAGTTTGGTTTGCCTGGTTTATTCTCTGCATGGCCTGTGTCATGATCCTCCGGGAGCTGCTATAGGTATGGGCCGCGCGCACACTTTTTACTTATTGAGTCAATTTGGGGCGGTGCCGGATCGTACGACGGTATTTTTTTCATAACTACCTTTGTAAGGCAACCAATCCGGCTAGCTGGTGCGTATACTGGTAGACGTGGCGGAGTATGCCTTTTTTTCGATTAACGCCAACCAATCCAAACCAACCGATGTGTATATGGTAAAGCACTTTGCCCGCCACGGATGTTCAGCTCTGTTTGCCCGCGTGCTCTTTCTTGTGCTCTTGGTGTTCCTGTTTCATTCGGCTCAGGCCCAGGTGGGCATAGGTACCACTACGCCCAATGCCAAGGCCTTGCTGGAGCTAAACATAGGCACCACCGCCCGAGGCCTGCTGCTGCCGCGCATGAACGAAGCCGCCCGCGACGGCATGAGCCTTACCGCCACCGAGCGCGGTATGCTGATCTACAACACCACCCAGGACCGGGTGCAGGTGTGGAATGGTACCCTCTGGCAGGATGCCGGAGGCAGTTCTGGTCCCTGGATGCAGACTGGTGACAATGTGTACCCGACCGATAACGCAGC
>JAJTIE010000040.1 GCA_021300195.1 Bacteroidota bacterium
AGCAAAAACTGGAAACAGCACCTCCGCCGGTAAGCAGCTTACTGAGCCGAGACCGGCGAGACTGGGTCAGCAGAAGCCTTCGCCCAAATCTGGTACCCCTCCACGGTGCGAACAGGCTCAAAGCCCTGACTGCGAATAAGCAGAATGAAAGAATCCATAAAGGGGCTGGACGCATACTGGGGATAGACGCAAATCAAATCCGGCTTGTATCTAGACTCGAATGCCAGCCACTGCTGCGCAGTGGGTGGGGGGGGTGTGGCACCCGGGTTTTTACTCCAGTCCATGAGCGAGCGCCATACCGGGTCTGCCAGGCGGCTTTCAAATAACTCCGACGGCACGCGGGATATGTATCCCGAGAGTAGTTTTTTCTGATAAAAGTATTGATACCGCATAAGATTGGTATCAAACTCTCCCTCCAGGCGCATACCGTCTCGAACACCCAGCGGTACAGTAAGCATAACCCTGCCCGGCTGCCTGGCAATAGCCTGTATAAAGGCGGGCTGGGTACGCATATCCAGCTTTGGCATTGCAGCAGGATTGGGCATCCACTCTAAAAAACAAAGGCTCATGACCACCAGCGGCAAAGCCCGCTTGAGAATCCAGGATCCCTGCATGGCGATATAGGCTAGTCCAATACCCAGACTGAGCCACATCATTTGTAGTAGCCGAAAGGGAACACGATTCTGCTTCAGCACCGGTATAAAGTGCAGAAAAGAAGTTGGGCTATTCAACCCTGGCTTGAAACCCCACAGAGAAAGTTCGGGTAAGGTAAAAAGAACAAAGAGCAACGATATGAATAGCCAGGGTGCAGCTACTCGGGGAGACTTCCTGTATATAAATATCAGGTATACAACCAGTAGGGCAACCCCATATCCCATAAAAACACCGAAAGCATGTTCGCCGCCCCACTTTAGATTTGGGAACCAACTATGATAAATGAGGTGAAATCCGGGTTCGGGAGAAAAGTAGTGAGATAAATCAGACTGATACCAGTAGGCATCGCTAGGCGAAAGCCCCAAAGAGATAAAAACCGATGTAAGCAGATGTAAACCAAGAAAGACCAACAGCAAAAAAACAGCTCGTCTCGGCCTGGAGAGCCGGTACCAAGCTGGAGAAAACCGATGATATACATACCAGAATACACAGAAATAGAGCAAGAATGCCGTAGGAGCGTAATCAACCAAGATAGATAGGAAGACCAATAATATGCAAAGCAGAAAATACCCTATGCTCTTGATTCTAATACCAAGACCATTTTCATAAATACGCAATCCCTTTAGCAATGAAAGCACAAACCAGGGAACAATTCCGGTACTCAACAAATTATAATGAGATGCAGAATAGCTACCCATTCGGGCTGGATAGAAGTTAAAGAAAACAACAATAAGCAGTATCCACATGAAAGGAAACTTAAGATATCGGCCCAACAACACGATTCCGGCACTGGCAAGAATAAAATGTAAAATCAGATACAGGTTCATACCAATGGCATATTCATCAAATAGAATTGCCGATAAATTCATGACCCAGTTACTGGTATTCCGGAGCATATTCACACCATCCGGATACAAGACCCAATCGGAATACAGACGCGGATTATTCTCTTTTAAGTCTTGCTCGAATGCCCAGTTAGTCCAATAATAACTACCACTGTCATGCTGATAATTCGAACTTCCAATGACCATATTCAGATTAGTCATCAAAGGGTATGTATAGATCGTATAGATAAGAATTATGAGAATTACAGCAATAATTAGTTGCCCGATATTAGAATAAAAAATTCCATTTAAACGCGACAAATTGATTCTTGATTTTTTTGATAATTTTAGATCCATGACACAAAACTACAGGTTCTTTTTTGAATTATTATTTGACTTTAAAAGGCAAAAAAGTTAAGATACTATAACGAGCTTCATAACAGTGCCAAAATAACCGAAATTTTTATTCTAAAAAAATTGAGATCTTTATACTATTTTTCAGCACAAAATACATGGACCTAAAAGAACTACGTCTAACGGCTGGAACCGTAGCTGCCCGCCACCCCTGGGAGCTTGCACGGCTAGTTGTACTAAAGGATCTACTGCGCAAGGTAGACATGCCGCCCGGAGACCAGCAGCGGATGGTAGATCTGGGTAGCGGGGATGCCTTTGTAATTGAGCAGCTGCTAAACGCACACCCCCACTGGGAGGCGGCTGTAGCCGTAGACATTGCCTTTTCGGATGACGAACTACAACAGCTACGCACCCGCTTCGCCAACGAAGGGAAAGCCATAGTGGTGTTTAGAGACATGGCCGACATACCCGATGGTTTTCAGGCCGACTGCATCCTGCTGCTGGACGTGCTGGAGCACATAGCGGATCACGAGGGCTTCTTGCAGCTACTGCGCACTCAGCCATTTATAGGCCCGCACACCCAGCTGCTGGTTACCGTACCTGCATTTCAAGTGCTCTTCGGTGCACACGATATGTTTGTACACCACTACCGGCGCTACACCCGTCGGCAGCTATGCCGCACCCTGGCGACCAACGGATGGATACCTTATCGCTCCGGCTATTTCTTCTTCTCCCTACTGGGGCCACGCATCCTGCAGAAACTGCAGGGCAGCCAGCCTAGCGCGGAACGAGGCACTGGGGCCTACCGGCCCGGCCCTTTGCACGGGCTTATACTGGGCAGCCTCAAGCTGGACTACTGGCTGGGCCAGGCCCTGCGCACAATCGGCCTGCGGCTGCCTGGCCTCTCCACCTACGCCATCTGCCGCGTACAGCACCCACAAGGGCAGTAGCGGGCAGCGGTATGGCCCAGTTGGCTGTGTGCCCCCGGCACCGGGTGCTTCCAAGCCAAATCCTTGCTATCATTGTGCGAGATACCTAAGCCCACACCCGCATGCCCGCACAGGATACCAAAGCGCGTATGGCCCTGCTGGAGCAGGAGCTGGAGCGCCACAACCGGCTGTACTACCTGGAGGATGCACCGGAGATATCCGATCGGCAGTTTGATGCCCTGCTAGAGGAGCTACAGCAGCTGGAAAAACAATACCCCCAGTGGGCTAACCCCAATAGCCCTACCCAGCGCATAGGGGGCACCATTACCCGGAACTTCCCCGTATACACCCACCTGCGGCCCATGAAGAGCCTGGCAAACAGCTATGAATGGGAAGAAGTGGAAGCCTTTGACGAGCGGCTAAGGGGCATACTGGGCCAGGCGCAGCTGGACTACCTGCTGCAGCTGAAGATAGACGGTGTGGCCCTAAGCCTGCACTACGAGCAGGGCGAACTGAGGCGCGGCATAACCCGTGGGAATGGCGTAACAGGAGACGACATTACCGCCAACATCCGCACCATTCGCAACCTGCCCCTGCGCCTGCACACCCCCCACCCACCCGCCTACCTGGAGGTAAGGGGCGAAGTGTACATGCACCGAGAGGACTTTGACGAGCTGAATGCCCAGCGCGTAGCCCAGGGCGAAACTGCCCTAATGAATCCCCGAAACACCACCAGCGGCACCCTTAAGCTGCAAGATAGCGCCATAGTGGCCAGCCGCAGGCTACACTTCACGGCCTACTACGCCGCCGAGGCCGAGGAACTGCCCGACTCGGACGCGGAGCGCATGGCACTACTACGCCGCTGGGGCTTCTATGTAAGCCCACACACCGAGGCCGTGCACAGCCTGGATGGCGTGCAGGCCTATATAGAAAAGTGGCGTGAAAAGCGCTATACCCTACCCTTCGAAACAGACGGCATCGTCATCAAGGCCGACCGCATCGCCCAGCGCGAAGAGGCTGGCAGCACTGCCAAGAGCCCCCGATGGGCCATAGCCTACAAGTATGAGGCCGAAGAAGCCGAAACCCTGCTACAGCACATCAGCTACCAGGTAGGGCGTACCGGCTACATTACCCCCGTGGCCAACCTGCAGCCCGTGCTCTTGGCAGGCACTACGGTAAAGCGCGCCTCGCTATACAACTACGACGAGATACAACGCCTGGACCTGCGTGAGGGCGACCACGTAGTGGTGGCCAAGAGTGGCGAGATCATCCCCAAGGTGCTACGGGTGCTGGTAGAAAAGCGCGACCCCAAAGCCCCCCCCCTGGTGCCCCCCCTGCACTGCCCCGAGTGTGGAACCCCGCTGACAAAGCCGGAAGGCGAGGTGGGCTGCTACTGCCCCAACGACGAGGCATGCCCACCGCAGGTGAAGGGCCGCATAGAGCACTTTGCCAGCCGAAAAGCCTTGGACATAGACGGGCTAGGAACGGAGGTGGTGGCCCAGCTGGTAGAGGCAGGCCTGGTGCGGCAGCCGGCAGACCTGTACCTGCTAAGCCCGCCACAGCTGCTAGCCCTGGACCGCTTTGCCGAAAAAAGCGCCCAAAACCTGATACAGGCCCTGGAAGCCAGCAAACAGCAGCCGGCCAGCCGCCTGCTCTTCGGCCTGGGCATCCGGCATGTGGGCGAAACCGTGGCCGAGAAACTGCTGCAGCATTTTGGCAGCATAGATGACCTGGCACAGGCCAGCGAAGAAGAAATAGTGGCCCTGCACGAAATAGGACAAAAGATAGCCCACAGCCTGGTACAGTGGTTTGCCCACCCTGCCCACTACGCACAGTACCAGCAGCTAAAGGCCCTGGGGCTGCAAACCCGGGCCAAGGCCAAGGCACACCTGAGCCAGGCACTGGCCGGCAAGCGCATTTTGCTATCCGGGGTATTTGCGGGCTACGAGCGCGAGGAGCTGAAAAAACTCATCGAACTGCACGGGGGCCAAAATGCCACGAGCATCAGCAAAAAACTGGACTACCTGGTAGCCGGAGAAAACATGGGGCCGGCCAAGCTGGAAAAAGCACAACAGCTAAATGTTTCCATTATACCACTAGGCAGCCTGCTAGCCATGCTCCCCCCCAATCCGCCCGCTAGTAGCTTGTAACTGGCCAGGCTTTTTGTAACTTTAGGCGCACAGAACCCTGCTGCTCCACTATGGCCATACTGTTCGAAAAAAGGGTCACCAAAGACGAGCTGACCCACAAGTGCGTCCTGCTGATAGACGATGCGGGCAAAGACTATACCGCAGACATAACCGGCGGGGCGCAAACCCTCGAGTTTTACTCCGAAGGCAAACACTACCAGGCAGAGGTGCACGAGTTTTTTGTGGGCGGTGCCTTCAAAAAAGGACTGATTACCCCTGTAGCAGCAGATGGTAGCAATAATTTCTTCTTCGAAAAAAGCCTGACCCAAGGCAAGCGCCTACGCGTAAGCTTTGAGAAGGGAAAGCTGGAACTCGAAATTTTTCTCGTAACACGATGATAAACAAAGTAGTGGCAGATGCCGAAGCAGCCACCCGAGACATCCCCAACGGGGCCGTGCTCATGCTGGGGGGCTTCGGCCTGTGTGGCATACCCGAAAACTGCATAAGCGCCCTGCTGAAAATGGGCGTTCGAAACCTGACGTGCATCAGCAACAATGCCGGGGTGGACGACTTTGGCATAGGCCTGATGCTGAAAACCCGCCAGGTGAAAAAGATGATGAGCAGCTATGTGGGAGAGAATGAGGAATTTGAACGCCAACTACTGAGCGGAGAACTGGAGGTAGAGCTCATCCCCCAGGGCACCCTGGCCGAGCGAATCCGTGCAGGCGGGGCGGGCATCCCCGCCTTTTATACCCCCGCAGGCTACGGCACCGAGGTAGCCCAGGGCAAGGAAACCCGAGCCTACAACGGAAAAATGTATGTACTGGAGCAAGGGCTGACCGCAGACTTTGCGCTGGTGAAGGCCTGGAAGGGCGACACGGCGGGCAACCTGGTATACCACCACACTGCGCGAAACTTCAACCCCATGATGGCCGCGGCAGGCAAGATCACCATAGCGGAGGTGGAAGAGCTGGTGCCGGCAGGCCAGCTAGACCCCAACCAGATCCACACCCCCGGGGTATATGTGCAGCGCATCTTTCAGGGTACAAACTATGAGAAACGCATAGAGCAGCGCACCCTGCGCCGGGGCTAGGCTGCGTGCCGTACGGATATGGGCACAGCCGGGGGACAAAGCCAGGTAGGCCCGCTCGTTTTTTTCCTGCACTTTTTTTTGAAACTCCCTGGCTTTTGCATTCCTTTTGCTCGTATCTTTATTGCCAACATGGGGCCGGATGGCTTCCAACAGATTCCTGACCCTTTTCATGTATCGCCACGCAGGCCCTAGTAACAAACAGCATTCTCCCACTCTAGTATTTTTTTCTTCCTTTATTTTTTTTCTATGAATATCTATGTAGGTAATCTGTCGCACAAAGCGTCAGAAGATGAGGTTCGCGATCTATTCAGCGCCTTTGGTCAAGTATCTTCGGTGAAGATCATTCTGGACCGTGAAACCCGCCAATCTCGTGGGTTTGCCTTTGTTGAGATGAACAACGAAAGCGAGGCAAACAGCGCGATGGAGCAGCTAAACGGCACCGAGTTTCTGGGCCGCGAGCTCCGCATTAACGAGGCCCGCCCACGCGAGGACAGCCGTAGTGGCGGCGGTGGCGGCGGCGGATACAACCGTGGCGGCGGTGGCGGTGGTGGATACAACCGTGGCGGTGGCGGCGGAAGAGACCGCTGGTAAGCCCCAGACTATTTTCGAAAACCCAAAGGAGCCGAATACGGCTCCTTTTTTTATGTGCCTGATTTTTTTACCACGCATGAATCCCCGTATCCTGTTAAACACCCTATTGGCCAGCCTCCTGCTCCAGGCCTGTGCAGAGCCCACAACCGATGCGAGCACCCCCACAGCCGCACCCATTTCAAACAAAATACCGTACCCCCTGCAGCAGGACACTACCCTACAGATAGGCGGTATGGCCGTGAGCATCCTGCTACCGGAGGGGCCTGTGCGGGCAGACCTGCTGGTGCTGCCTGGCTGGAACTATGGGCGCATGGACTGGTGCCAGCGCACCCAGCTGTGCCAGGCCGCCCGGGCAGCCGGCTACCGGCTTGTGCTACCGGATATGCACCGCACCCTCTACCCCTGGCGCATCTATCCGGAAACGCGGGCCGACTTCCGGGCCTACGCCACCCGACCCTGGATCTGGGACACCCTGATCCACACCCTGGCAAGCCAGCATGGGGTGCTAGCACCTGGCGGAAAAAACTTGGTTATGGGGCTGAGCACGGGCGCACGCGGCGCCAGCCTGCTGTGCCTGGATAGGCCGGGCTACTTTGCAGCTGTCGCCCTGCTGAGCGGAGACTACGACCTGCCCAGCATGCCGCAGGAGCGCATTAGCACCGCCACCTACGGGCCCTATAGCCAGCACCCCGCCCGCTGGGCCGATAGCCTGGAAAACCCCATGAGCCGCGCAGCCCGCTGGCGCACCCCTGTGTACATAGGCCATGGGCTGGCAGACAGGGTGATAGACCCCGGACAGTCCCGGCAGTTTCATGCCGCACTGGGGCAAGGGGCGGGGGTAGCCACCGTGCTGCATCCGGCCAGCGGGGCCGGGCACGACTATGCCTACTGGAGTAGCGAAACCGAAGCCATCCTGGCCTTCTTCCGCCAGCAGCTAGGCGGGCAGGTCAAATAGGGCACGCGCATTCCGGCTGGTCTGCTCCACCACGGTCTGCCGGTCCATCTGTAGCACCTCGGCCAGCTTTTCGGCCACATGCACCAGGTACGCGCTCTCGTTGCGCTTGCCACGGTAGGGCACCGGGGCCAGGTAGGGGCTGTCTGTCTCCAGCACCAGCCAGGCGGGGTCCAGCTCGGGCAGCACAGCGGGCAGCTCGCTGCGCTTGTACGTCAGCGTGCCGCCTATACCCAGGTGAAAGCCAGCGGCAATCATGCGCTTGCCCTCCTCGGCCGTGCCGCTGAAGCAGTGGAATACCCCCCGCAGGCTGCCATCCTGCGCTGCCTCTATCTGCCGCAGCGTCTCCTCGTTGGCCGAGCGGGTGTGCAGGATGAGCGGCAGCTGGTAGTGCCTGGCCCAGCGGATGTGCTCGGCCAGGCTTTCCTGCTGGCGTGCCAGGCTGGTTTTATCCCAGTACAGGTCCAGGCCCGTCTCCCCCACCCCATAGTAGCCCCCCCGTTCCAGCTCTGCCTCCAGCAGGGCCAGCTGGCGCGGATAGTCTGCCGCCACATACGTGGGGTGCAGCCCCACTGTGGGCAGGCAGTGGCCCGGATAGGCAGCGGCCAGGGCATTCATGCTGGCTATCGTAGTTTCGTCTATATTGGGCAGTAGCAGGTGGCTGCACACCTGTAGCGCACGGCCCACCATTGCATGCCGGTCCGCGTCAAACTGGTGGCTGAAGAGGTGGGCATGGGTATCAATCAGCTTCATGGTAGCGGCAAAAGAAGCAAAAAAATAGCGGGTTCGCCTACGAATGCCGAACTTTGGGCCAATCGCAGCCCTGCGCACACCCGCACACCATGTCTACTCCCCCCGAAGAAAAAAACCCCTGGCAGACCCTGAGCAGCCGGGTAGCGTACGAAAATCCCTGGATCCAGCTCACCGAGCATCAGGTACTGAACCCGGCAGGCAAGCCGGGCATCTATGGCACGGTACACTTCAAAAACCTGGCCATTGGCATCATCCCCCTGGATGCGGCAGGCTATACCTGGCTGGTGGGGCAGTACCGCTACCCCCTGGGGCAGTACAGCTGGGAGATACCCGAGGGCGGGGGGCCAATGGGCATCTCCCCCGAGGAGAGTGCACGCCGCGAGCTGAAGGAAGAGACCGGACTGGAGGCGCAAAACCTGCAACTGCTGGTAACCACCCACCTGAGCAATTCGGTATCCGATGAGGTGGGCTATGTATACCTGGCCACGGGCCTAACCGAGGGCAGCTGGGCACCAGAGGAGACAGAGGTGCTGCAGCTGCGCAGGCTCCCCTTTGAGGAGGCCTACCAGATGGTGCTGCGGGCCGAGATAACTGATAGCCTGGCCGTAGCCGGCATCCTGCGGCTAAAGCTGCTGCTGCTGGAGGGCAGCTTGCGCTTGTAAACATGGGCAGGCGTATCTTTGCAGCCCCACATTCCATTACGCCCCATTCACCCACATGGCTTCATTATTTTCTATCCCAAACGGTGTAACCACCATCTTTTTTGACCTGGGCGGGGTACTGCTGGAGATAGACCCTGGCCGTACGCAAAAGGCCCTGACGGAACTGCTGGGTGGGGGCGACCAGGTGGTTCGTTTTGACATCCACGCCCAGGAGGCGCTGTTTCTGGACTTTGAGCGGGGCAGCCTAAGCCCGGAGGACCTACGCCGGGGGGCCATGACACACTTTGGCGTAGCGGTGGCAGACGAGGCCTTTGACCACGCGTGGAACCAGGTGCTGCTGCAGCCCTTCCCTTGGGCACACCGGGCGGTACAGCAGGCAGGGAGCCGCTACCGCACCGCCCTGCTAAGCAATACCAATGCCATCCACTACCAGGCATTCCGGGCGGCTATGCAGCCCACCTTTGCCCTGATGGAGCGGCTATTCCTGAGCTATGAGCTAGGCAGCCGAAAGCCCGAGCCCACCATCTACCAGCAGGCACTGGCCCAGATGGGCGTACAGCCCAGCGAGGTGCTCTTTATAGAAGACAATGCCGAAAACATAGCCACTGCACGGCAGCTGGGCCTGCACACCCTGCACCTTACCCAGCCGCAGGTGCTCGAGACGCTGTTCGGCTAGCCGGCCGGTGCACAGCCGTGGCACTAGCCTGCCCGCTGCGCCGCCCGATAGGCCTGGTAGTGCCTATGCACCGCCTCGGCCTTGGCCTCGCCCACCACGGGTATCAGTTCGTTCAGGCTGGCCTCCTTCACCTTTTTCAGGCTGCGAAAATGGCTCAATAGCTTCTTGGCCGTTCCGGGGCCTATGCCCGCTATCTCGGTCAGCTCGGTCTTCAGGGTCTTCTCGTCCCGTTTCTTGCGGTGGTATTCTATGGCAGTTTTGTGTGCCTCGTCTCGCAGCTGCTGCAGCAGGCGCAGGGTGGGGCTTTTCTTATCGATATACAGGGGCACCGGGTCGTCGGGGTAGTATATCTCCTCCAGCCGCTTGGCTATGGACAGGATGGGCAGCTGGCCGCGCAGGCCCAGTTCCTCCAGGGCCTCCAGGGCATGGCTCAGCTGGCCCTTCCCCCCGTCTATCAGCACCAGGTCGGGCAGGGGTTTTTCTTCTTCCAGCAGGCGGCGGTAGCGGCGGTATACCACCTCGCGCATGCTGGCAAAGTCGTCTGGCCCCTCTACGGTGCGGATGTTGTACACACGGTAGTCGCGCTTGGCGGGTCGGCCATTCCGGAATACTACGCAGCTGCTAACGGGGGCATAGCCCTGTATGTTACTATTGTCAAAGCACTCGATGTGGTAGGGCAGCCGGGCCAGCTTCAGGTCTTCCATGGCACGGCGCAGCAGGCGCTGCTGGGGGTCGTTGGCGCGCTGCTCATACTTGCGTTGCAGTTTTTCTTCCAGCAGCACCTCGCAGTTTTTCAGGCCCAGCTCCACAATCTTGCGCTCATCGCCGCGCTCGGGCACCTGTGCCTGGCAGGTAGCGGGCAGTTCGTCGGGGCTGGGCAGCACATTTACCAGGATGTGGGGATGGAAATCCTCATCCTCGGCTGCCACCCGCAGGATGGCGGCGGTCAGCACCTCGCTCAGGTCTTCGCCATGCTTGTCCCAGCTATCGAAGGCATGGGTGGTGATGATGGAGCCACTCTGCATCTTGAAGTGGTTTACTACCGTTAGCTTATCCTGCCGCGCTACGGTAAACACCTCCACGTTGTGCACCTGCTCACTCACGATGGTGCTCTTTTGTTTGTGCTTTTGCAGCTGCTCCATCCGGATTTTCAGGTAGTGGGCCCGCTCGTACTGCAGCTGCTCCACGGCCTCATTCATCTGCTCCTTCAGCTCGGCCAATACCCGGCCAAAGCTGCCACGCAGCACCTGCCGCACCTGCCGGATGTTCGCGTTGTAGTCATCCTCGGCCTGCAGGGCCACACAGGGTGCCTTGCAGCGGCCAATGTGGTACTCCAGGCAAGGACGAAACTTGCCGGCGGCAATGTTTGCGGCGCTCAAATTGTATTTGCAGGTACGCAGCTGGAAATTGTCGTGCAGAAAGCGCAGCAGAGCCCGCATAGTGCCCACGCTGGGGTATGGGCCGTAGTAGCTGCTGCCGTCCCTGGTTTTTTGCCGGGTACTGAATACACGGGGGAATCGCTCGTTTTTGATGCAGATGTAGGGATAGCTCTTGCCATCCTTCAGGTCGATGTTGTATTTGGGCTGATGTTCTTTTATCAGGCTATTCTCCAGCAGCAGGGCCTCCAATTCGTTGTTGGTTACTACATACTGGATGTAGGCTATCTGGCGCACCAGTAGCTGGGTCTTGTAGTCGGGGTGGGTTTTGGTAAAGTAGCTGTTTACCCGTTTTTTCAGGCTTTTGGCTTTGCCTATGTACAGCAGTTTCCCCTCCCGATCGTAGTATTTGTACACACCGGGCTGCTCGGGCAGGCTTTTTCGGATGTCTTCTACGGATTCCATCTAGCCGAGCACAGGATGGGGTGGTTTACTGCTCGTGGTTTTCGGGCAGGCTGCCATTCAGGATCTGGTGGCCCATTTTGTCGCGCTTGGTTTGCAGGTAGCGGGCATTGTGGGGGTTGGCGGTCATTTCTATGGGTATTTGCTCCACAATCTCCAGGTCGTAGCCCAGCAGGGCGGCCCGCTTTCGGGGGTTATTGGTCAGCAGGCGCATCTTGCGCACACCCAGGTCTCGCAGTATCTGCGCTCCTATTCCATACTCGCGCTGGTCCATCTTGAATCCGAGCTTCAGGTTGGCCTCCACGGTGTCATAGCCTTGCTCCTGCAGCTTGTAGGCTTTCAGCTTATTCAGCAGGCCTATACCACGGCCTTCCTGATTCATGTACAGCACTACGCCCTTGCCTGCGGCTTCTATCATCTCCAGGGCGGCAGCCAGCTGCTCGCCGCAGTCGCAGCGGTAGCTGTGGAAGATGTCTCCGGTTACGCAGCTGCTGTGCACGCGCACCAGCACGGGTTCGTCTGGGCCCCACTCGCCCTTGGTCATAGCCAGGTGGATCTCGCCGGTATGGGTGTGCTGATAGGCATGTAGCCGGAAGTGCCCGTGCTCGCTGGGCATATCCACCACTTCCTCGCGGCTTATCAGGCGCTCCTGCTTCAGCCGGTACTGGATCAGGTCCTCAATGCTTACGAGCTTCATGCCATGCTTGTCAGCCAGCTGGCGCAGCTGGGGCAGGCGGGCCATGGTGCCATCCTCATTCATGATCTCCACGATAACGCCAGCGGGATACAGCCCGGCCAGGCGGGGCAGGTCTATGGCAGCCTCGGTGTGGCCGGCGCGGCGCAGCACCCCGTCCTTTCGGGCCTTCAGGGGGAACACGTGGCCCGGGCGGCCCAGCTCGTCGGGCCGGGTGGCGGGGTCTATCAGGGCCTGTATGGTGCGGTAGCGGTCGTAGGCACTGATGCCCGTGGTTACGCCATCCTTCAGGTAGTCTACACTTACGGTAAAGTTGGTATGGTGCATGGCGTTGTTCCGGCTCACCATCATCTCCAGCTCCAGCTCGTTGCAGCGCTCCTCTGTCATCCCCACACAGATAAGCCCCCGTCCCTCTTTGGCCATAAAGTTCACGTCGGCCTGGGTGATATGCTGGGCAGCCATCAGAAAATCGCCTTCATTCTCCCGGTTCTCATCGTCCACCACGATGATCATCTTGCCCAGGCGAATGTCCTCTATGGCATCTTCAATACGGTCTAGCATGGGATGTAGGGTTTATTTGACAAACACAAAGGTAGGGCTAAATGTGCCAACTGGCAGTGTGCCGGCTGCCTGTGTTTGGCAGCTTTCTCTTATCTTCCGGCCTGTACTACCAGATGAAAGGAAAGATGAAAATTACGCAGCCCATTGCGGGCCTTTTACTTTTGGCATTCGGCTGGGTGCATCCGGCCTGTGCACAGCAGGTAGGCTGGGTGCGCTACCCGGTGGCGTACGACCTGCAGAAGGTTGGGTATCCGCCCGTAGCCTTTGCCCCCGTAGCAGACGGACGCTTCTACTACATAGAGTACTGGCCAGAGGGGCCCGGAAAAGCCACCAGCGATTACTACCTGCAGAGTGTAAAGCCCCAGTATGTACAAGGGGCCGAGGAATATACAGAGGCCTGGGCGGTGCCCATACGCGTGGCGAACGACCCCAAAATGGAACCCATCCGGGTGATAGCGGGCGGCCAGCAGCTGGCCGTGGTAGGCCGCACGGCCGTGAAGGACCCGGCTACCTCCATTCAGTTTTTCAACCTCAGCGGCCAGCTGATGGGGCGCCAGCAGTACCTAAGCCCGGCCCGCAAGAACCTGGGCGACTATGCCGACTACCTGTATACCGATGCCAAAAAGCAGTATCTGGCCTGGCTGGGCTACGAGCCGGGCGCATCGGCCAAAAGCCGCAGCTACCATGCCAGCGTATTCAGCCTGGAGGGCCGCCGGCTGTGGACCGAAGAGCTGAATGTGCCCCACACCCTGGGCCGGAGGGGGGTGTGCGACGCAGCGGTGGACGGCAATGGCAACCTGTACCTGGCGCTGGTAGACGAGAGCCCCACCGGGACAGTGGCCGATACCGCCTACGGGCCTATTGTGCTGCGCTACGACTGGAAAACCCGGGGCTGGACCCAGCGCCGCCTGGCACTACCCGGGCACTACTGCCACACGGTGCAGCTGGAAACAAACGAACTGGGGCAGCTGATGGCCACTGCCCTGCTGGGCGAGGCCGACAAAGGCCTGCCCATGCGCCTGAATGAAAACGGAAAACTGCTGTACTGGAGCCAGCTGGGCTACGTGCAGCTGAACATGGCCACCCAGCTGCTGCTGGAAACCGCCCGCCTGGAGGCCCCCCTGCCCGATGAATTTGTGAAACGCTATGCCGCCGAAACAGCGGAAGGTGCCCGCTTTGGCGACTTCCGCACCCACTACACCGGAGACCAGCTGCTGCTGATGATGGAGCAGCAGTATGATAAGCCCAAGCCCACCGGGCGCGTGTATGTGCGAAAGGACGTGGCTGCCCTGAGCCTGCAAGCCAATAGCAGCAAGCTGAACTGGGCAAGCGCGGTGGCCAAGAACCAGACCGACTACAGCAGCGGCCGCATAGGCTACACCCCTGCCCTTACCAACCTGTTTCTGCACCTGGCCTACATGAGCGATGTGGGCGGCACGGGCAAACTGATGCTGAGCAGCATAAACCTGGAAACAGGCGAGCACCTGGACAAGGAGCTGCTGGACAATAGCAGCGGAAACCTGTTTTTTTTCACCCAGCGCAGTGCACAAACCGCTACGGATCGCTTACTTTTGCTCGGCCTGGGTTCTCCTGGCCGAAACGAATATACGCTAACGCACATTAAGGGCCTGCCCTAGGTTTGCAGCAGTTTTTCGCACCATGCCCGTCATACAGCCTACGCCGCTAGACCAGCCCGAAGAGGCGCACCAGAAGCAAATGTCCTTTATTGGCCACCTGGAGGAGCTTCGGTGGCACCTGATACGCATGTTCCTCGTGGTGGCCGTGCTCATGGTGGGGATGTTCTTCTTTTTGCGAGACCTGATGGACTATGTGGTACTGGGGCCCATGCGGACTGACTTCCCCACCAACCGGCTGGCCTGCCAGCTGGATGCCGACCTGTGCGCCGCCGGGAAGTATATCGGCCCGATTCAGTTTCAGGCCACCAGCCCCACCGAGCAGTTTAGCAAGGCCATCCAGATCGGGCTGGTGGGGGGGCTGGTGGTGGCCTTCCCCTATGTGGTGTGGGAGCTGTGGCGCTTCATCCGCCCGGGCCTTAGCCGTAAGGAGATCCGTACCACCCGTGGGGCTGTTGGGGTGGTTTCTTTTCTCTTTTTCCTGGGGGTGGCCTTCACCTACTTCGTTATCCTGCCCTTCACCTTCCGCTTCCTGGCCAATTTCACAGTGATGGACGAGGTGCAAAACATCTGGCGGATAGGAGATGTGGTGAGCCTCATCACCCTGTTCTGCCTGGCAGGGGGGCTACTGTTCCAGATGCCGGTGGTGGCCTGGGTGCTCAGCCGGCTGGGCATCCTGCACCCGCGCCTAATGCGCAGGTACCGCCGCCACGCACTGGTCGTCATCGTCATTGTAGCGGGCATCCTCACTCCCTCGCCCGACGCACTCTCGCAGCTGCTGCTGGCCCTGCCGATCATCGTCCTGTACGAGGTAAGCATCTTGATCGTAGGCAGAAACCAGAAACGCAGCAAGGCAGCACACGAGGCCTTCATGAGCAACGAAGCCTGATGCGGGGCAGAAACTGAGCAAAAGACAGTTTGATTTTCGACCCCAAAAAACTACCTTTACCTGTTGCCGTTGGCACTCATTTGTTCCCCACCCTGTTGTCCATGAGCAGAACCTTTCGCATCGTACTACTAGCAGGCCTGTTTTCCGTCCTACTCCATGCCTGCGGCACGGGCTCGGGGATGCAGAGGCACTGCATCCGCACCAATAACCACAAAATAGATCGACCTTAGGCGTGCATCGTATACGATAGCGAGCAGCAGGGTCGTATTAGTAAAGTAACGCCTGGTCAAACACAACTACACGATTCGGTATGAAAACTCCCCTGAAAAAGCACCTTGCCTTTGCCTGCCTGTTTTTGCTAGCGGCAGCAGTTTTATCCGGCTGCACAGCCATGCAGCAGCAGTTTAGTGGCGGCCACAGCTGCAACCGCCCGGGCAATCATGCCCGCTAGGATAACCGGGTCGGAGCCTTGCTAGTACGAGGCATATCAGATTTCATTTACCAATCCAGGGAATCCGGCACAGAGAGCAAGCGTCTTGCCCTGCCTGTTCCCGCTGGGGCATCCTAGCCGTCCATACATATGTTTGGATCCAGAGAAAGAAAACAAGAGCCTACGGTGGCTGGCTGGCGGGTGCTGAGCAGCCCGGATCAACTACTGGCACTGGACGCGGCCAGCAATGAGCGTCCCCAGCTTATTTTCAAGCACAGTGTGCGCTGCTCCATCAGCCACGTGGCATATGCGCGGCTACAGGCCTGTAGCGCAGACCTGCTGGAGCGGATGGACCTGCACTACCTGGACCTGATTGCCCACCGCGAGCTGAGCAATGCGATAGCAACAAGCTACCAGGTATACCACCAGAGTCCGCAGGCAATCCTCATCTATCGGGGCGAGGCGGTGCTAGACCAGAGCCACTACGAGGTACAAGCCCAGGAGCTGATGGAGCAGGCCGCCCAGGCACAAGCCCAGGGGTCTAGCGGTCTGGATAGCAGTCGGCCAGGAAGGAGTTGAGCACCCGGGCGCAGGCATCGGGGTCTTCATACATGCCCATGTGGGCCACCTGGGGCAGCACGTGCAGCCGCGCATGCGGCCCCACGGCTGTAGCCTGCTCTTCTATATCCACCTGCGGTATGATGCGGTCTCGTTTCCCGTGCAGAAACAGCACGGGTGCCGCCAGCCGCTGCAGCACCGCCAGCCTGTTGGGCCGGTCTCGCATGGCACCCAGGGCCTGCACAATGCCCTGCTGACTGGTCTGCCGGGCCAGGTGCAGCACCTCCTGCACATGCTGGTCTGCGTCGGTAGGGAAAAGCTGCGGTATCATGCCCGCCACATAGCGGCCCACGCCATGCTGTAGTACAAATGCAGCACCCCGCTCGCGGTTTATGCGCCGCTCGGGTGCGTCGGCATAGGCGGTGCTGTGCCACAGTGCCAGGCCCGACACCGGATAGGCCTCGGCATAGGCCAGTGCCACATAGCCGCCCATGCTATGGCCTATTAGCACGGGTGCCTCTATACCCAGCACCTCCAGCAGCTGGTGCAGCCAGCTGGCATAGTCCTCCAGGCGGGTGTAGCCGGGTGCCAGGGTGCTGTGCCCGTGCCCCGGCAGGTCGGGGCATAGCAGCCGGTAGCCCGTCAGTGCCGGGCGCACCGGCCTAAACACCGCTCCGCTCTCCGTAAACCCATGCAGCAGCACCACCGGCGGGCCGGCACCCATCAGGTGGTAGTGCGTGTCTATACCCGCTACAAATAGGTGGTGACTCATGGGTATCGAAGCGGCCTATGGGGAAGATAGCTTTGGGCTCAGTATCCGGGCCCAGTGCCAGGCCAGCAGCCTACTGATCTCGGGTACCTGATTCACATGCAAGAAGTGATTGCCATCCTCAAAAGCGTACAGCAGGGTATGCGGGATGTGCTGCTGCATATAAGCTACATTTGCGTAGGGCACCAGCACATCGTCGTGCGCATGAAAGAGGAGGACGGGGCAGGTAATATGCGCCAGCCGGGGCTGCAGGTCGTACAGCTCCTTTTTTAGCCACCACAGTTCGCCGTTGCTCTGCGGCAGGGCCCCGGGCAGCAGCCAGCGTGCGCCGAGAAAGAATTTTCGCCAGCGTTCGGGTTTTTCCTGTGCGGGGTCCAGGGCACCAGCCAGCTGGGCCACCCCCTGCACCTCGGTACCCAGCTCTGCCGCCAGGGCAGCGGCTACTGGCCCTCCATAGGAGTGGCCCATCAGGTACAGGGGACGGTTGCCCTTCAGCCGGCGGATGAGTGGCAGTAGTAGCTGCACCTGCTGGGCCAGTGTATAGCCACGGCGCCAGCGGCCCGAGTAGCCAAAGCCGGGCCGATCAATAGCTACCAGCTCAAAGGCCTCGGCCAGGGAAGCCTGCTGCATATAGTGCAGGGCATCCTTCCAGCTGCCCGGGCTACCATGTATGTAGACCAGCAGGGGCCGGGTGGTATCTCCCAGCCGCACATAGTGCAGCGGCACCTGCTGCTGGGTATTCGTCTCTGCCCGCAACTGCGGGTATAGGCGCTGTGCTTTTCGGTCCGAGATACGAAACGAGCAACCCGAGAGCAGGATAGAAAGCATAAGCCCGAGTGTACATGCAGGTTTCAGGTTCATACCTCTTCCAGTTCCCTCAGTTCCTGCTCCCAGCCGCCGCTCAGTATGGGGTGTCGATACCAGCTACGGGGGTCCAGGTTGTGGCTATCCAGGTGGAATCCGGGGGCGTAGCGTTCTCGCTTCCACTGGTTTCGGCTCCATAGCCGGAAGAAACGTACAATGCCCTGGCGCAGCTGCTGTTCGGTCCAGCTGCCGCCCAGCAGGCTCTGGTATACCTGTAGGGGGGGCAGGCCCTCCACCCAGGCTGCACGCTCTATGGCATCCAGCAGGGGGTAGGGCATCAGGTCTTCTTCGTCGGTTTGGCGCCGGGCAGGGGGCCTCAGCTCGGCAGTGGGGGCCATGGCGTTCACGGCTGCCAGGCCGGGCAGCTGCAGGGCCTGCTGGGCCCAGCGCAGCCATTTGCGCAGGTAGACCTTGTCCAGTCCCGCTATGGGGGCCAGGCCGCCCGCCGTATCGCCGTCCATGGTAGCATAGCCCACGGCTATCTCGCTGCGGTTGCTGGTGCTTAGCAGCAGGCCCCCGGTCAGGTTGGCCAGCAGCCACGCGCCGGGCGCACGCAGCCGGGCCTGTATGTTTTGCAGGGCTATGTCATCCGTTTGCCAGTCCAGGCTGCGGCCCAGGGCATCGGCAGCCAGCTGGGTATACTGCTGGTATAGGGGCTGCACCTGCCAGTGGTGGAAGCGTGCCCCCAAGTTTTCGGCCAGGGCCTGGGCGCTGGCCAGGGTGTCGGCGCTGCTGTTGTCTGTGGCCTGATACACACAGTGCAGCAGGCTGTGGGCCTCCAGGCTGTGTAGCCCCGCCTGGGCACAGGCGGCTTCCTCGCCCAGTGCCTGCCTGGCCTCGTGCAGGGCACGCGCTGCCAGCAGGGCGCAGGCGGCACTATCGGCCCCGCCGCTCAGCGAAACCACAAAGCCCCGGCTATGGCTTTTGCGCATATAGTCCCATAGGCCCAGGGTAACCGCCTGGTACAGCTCTTCCTCCTTGCTCAGCGTGCTTAGCACCTGGGGGCGGGTGTTGGGTTCTTCCAGGGGCAGCAGCACATCGGCCTGCACCTGGGGCACCGGTGCCCAGGCACTGCTGGGGTGGCTGGCCAGGCGCTGCCGCTGCGTGCGGGGCTGGTACAGGTCGATAATGGCGTGGGTAAGGCTGAAATCGCCAAACTGGAAGCGGCGGTTCTGCCCATACCAGCGGCCGCACTGGGCAATGAGCACCTCGCCGTCGTAGAGGCTGCGTCCGGCCTCATTGCCCTGCAGGTTGGCCAGCACATAGGTACAGCCAAAGGCCCGGCTGCCCTCCAGCACAAAAGCCTGGCGCGTGTGGGTTTTGCCAAAGGCAAAGTGGCTGGCACTGGGGTTCAGGATGACATCTACACCCTGCCGGTAGTGCTGTATGCCTGCGCGGTTGCCACTCCAGGCATCTTCGCAAATCTCGAAGCCGATGCGGATGCCGTCTACCTCTATCAGCTGGGGGCCCACCTCGATGGGCGCGGCCAGCAGGGGGTGCTCCCACAGGCGGTTATCGCCCTGCCAGGGCTTGAACCAGCGGGGCTCATAGTGCAGGCCGTCGCCGGCCAGGTGCTGCTTGGCATACACGCCCAGCAGCCTGCCATCGGCGCACAGGGCCGCACAGTTGTACAGGTTCCCCTCTATCTGCAGGGGTAGGCCCATGGCCACCACCAGCCCGCGGGTGGCAGGTAGCAGGTCTAGCAGCGACTGTAGGCTATAGTGGGTAATGTGGCGATGGAAGAACGCATCCTCGCAGCCGTAGCCGCTGATGCACAGCTCGGGCAGGCACAGCAGCTGCACACCCACTGCCCGGGCGGCAGCCAGTGCGGCAGCTATGCGCTGCCGGTTTCCGGGCCAGTCCAGCGGGGTTTGATTGAGCGCCGCACCGCCCACACGTATTTTTCTCATCCTGCAAATATAGGGCGGAACCCCGCGCGGCCCCTACCGCGAGGCCCCAAAAGGCCTACTGCCTGGCGGAAGGCAAGGGGGGTATGACGGGAGAAGCTAGCTGTACCCAGATTGCAGCAATCCATCATACCGCAGGTGCTCCGGTGGCAGGGGCCTGGGAACGTATGGGTTCATTTGTGTTCCATAAAAAACAAGCTACGGATTTTGTGTTCCAAAAACAGTCATTTGTGGAACACAAGGCGGGCCTGGAGGCGGGTGTACGCCTGGCCGGGCACTACACCCCCCATTCACAATCTTGCCGGGCCCTACGATCACCTTTTTGGCGCGGCCACTTGTGCACATACACGGCACAAAAAAAGCCCGCACTTGCGTACGGGCTTTTTTCATTCAGTCAGAAGCTACTAGCTAGCCTACTGCACACTCAGCTTGCCGCTATAGGTGCCAGTGGCTCCGGCTATCTGCACGCTGTACAGGCCTGCGGGCAGGCTGGGTAGCTGCAGGCTGGTGGTGGTACCACTGGCACTCAGGGCAGTGGTGTACACCAC
>JAJTIE010000041.1 GCA_021300195.1 Bacteroidota bacterium
CTGGGGCCAGCTGGTGTACACGGGCAGCCAGCCCTGGCGCGGTACCGACGGCAGCACCGGCAATGCCGATGCGCCCGAGGGCACCTACGTAGTGCACATCCAGGTGCCCGACTGCCAGGGCGGCACGCGCGAACTGATCCGTACGCTTACCCTGGTGCGATAGGCATACCGCATGTGCACCGGGGTGCGGGCGCGTATCTGTGGTACCGCCGCACCCCTCTACAGCGCTGCGGTTGCTGTGCGGGCAGCCCAGGCAGGGTGCAGGGGCTGAATTTGCCTTAGCTGTGTGAATAAGTGTGGGTTCCTTTCCCCAGTTCATCCTTTATCGCCCTTTTCTACCTCGATTGTCCTATGTTTTTGGCAAATGATACGTAGATTTAAGATAAGTGGGCCGTTTTTTGGTCTGCTTTTTACAAAGTACCCTGGCATGATCGAGATACACCAAGCCAACCATAGCATCATCCTGACTGGAACCCTGGAAGCCCCGGACCTGGAAACGGTGTACGAGGCACTCGAGCCCTTTGAGCATGGCGACACCATCCATGTGAACCTGTACGACCTGGATATAGAGGAGGGCAGGCCTATGGCTAGCCTTACCGACCTCATCAAGCGATACCTGCGGGATGGCTACTATATGCGCCTGGAGGGTCCACCTCAGCTACTGATCCACAACCTGTACCGCGTGGGCTACCACCCGCACGAACGGCTGGTGGTGGCGGATATGCGTGAGGATGAAGCCTACGGCTAGCCCCGCCGTAGCTGCCTTTGCCTGGCCCCTGCCTCCGCCAGCTGCCAGGTGCCGACAGCCTGGCTAAGCTGGACCTGGGCACCCAATACAAGCGGCAGGTTGGGTGGCTCGTGCCCGGCTGGGAAGCCAAAGGCAACGGGGATGCCCCGACCCTGGAAGGCCCGGATCAGGATCTCGGCCAGGCTTAGCCCAAAGGGATCCGCGTTGTCTTGTATCTGAGTGAAGGCACCCAGCACCACCCCGCGTATATGGGCCAGCCTGCCCGATCGCGCCAGCTGTACCAGCATGCGGTCCAGGCTATACAGGTACTCGTCTATTTCTTCTATAAAAAGGATCGCATCCTGGTAGTCAAACTCCTGACGGCAGCCCACCATGTGTGCCAGCAGACTCAGGTTTCCGCCCACCAGCCTGCCGCTGGCCGTTCCGGGCAGGCAGTGGGTGCTGGCGGGCCAGTGGTAGTGCATAGGTGCCCCCATCAGCAGGCTCTTTACACCCTGCCAGGCCCCGGCATAGGCAGGCTGCCCCGCCTGAAAACCCATCACCCCATGCAGGGCGTATCCCCCCGCGGCCAGTGCTGCTGCTAGCAGGGCCGTAGTGTCCGAAAAACCAACCACCCACTTGGGCTGTCGGCGGTAGGCTGTCCAGTCCAGTGCGTCTAGCAGTCGGCTGGTGCCGTAGCCCCCCCGCCCGCACCAGATGGCCTGGGCTGTGGGGTGGTCTAGCGCGGCCTGTAGGTCGGCCAGCCGATCGGCATCTGTGCCGGCCAGTACGCCCTGCTGCATACTCAGGCTCCGCCCTGCTATCGGGCTAAAGCCCAGGGCTGCCACCTGCTGCACAAAGGCGGTACGCTGCTCCGCGCTCATAGCACGCGCAGTGCTGAGCAAATAGATCTCATCTGTGGCCTTCACGATAGGGGGCATGGTGCAGGTATTCAGGTAAAGTTGCTATCCAGGTCTCCCACCTGCCACTGCAGGCCTGCGGGCAGCTGTAGCCCCCCGCCGACCAGGATGGGCTGCTCCTGTGGCCTGTGGTAGATAAACTGATCGGCCTGCTGGCATAGCGCCTCCGAGAGAGGAAGATCCAGGCAGAGCAGGCTGTTTACCTTCCAGCTATGGCCCAGGTGTATAATCAGCCTGGCCAGTAGCGGATGGTTTTCTTTTGGTCCATACACATATTTGATCTTCAGCTCGCCCTGCCGCACGAGCAGCCGCACGGCCCCTGCAGTCTGGGATGCATCCTGGGCCAGGTACCAGCCCGCCCGATAGTCTGGGCAGTGGCAGCTGAAGTGGTATCGATCGCATTGCAACGTGCGAGACAACCAGGGCAGCTCGCGCCAGTGGAGCCTGGCCAGGGTTTTGGGTACGTAATCTTGCTGGCAGTAGGGCGCACTATAGGCCAGGGCCGTATCCGGATCGGTGGTCTGCAGGCTATATCCCTGTGTGTCAATGGGCTCTGGGCGGCTTAGGCTATTCAGCAGCCGGTCTGTAGCCCTTGCCCAGCCGGATGCGTGCTGGCCACGGCGCTGGCGCCTGCCGGCCAGCATACTGCGTAGGTAGAAGCGGTGCCCCCGCAGTTGCCTATCGTACTGGTAGTATCCCAGCGCCTCATTTATGTGGATCATGGCCGGTGCCATATCGGTGGCGAGTACACACCCCTGCCATGCCTGGTAGGGTTCCTCCACCAGGCGGTGGCCCAGGCCCTGCCCTCGGTAATCGTGCTGTACCCAGATGCCGCTGAGCAGCACGGCACGGCTACCGCCCACCAGTCCCACAGGCACCAGCCCCCGGTAGGCTATCACCTGGCCCCCCTCTGTGTAGAGGATAAGGGCTATATCGTTGCCATCGGCATCCGGGTTCTGGCTCTGTGCCCAGGCACGCAGGGGCGATATGGGCACCTGCCTGAGGTGGGCATACGTCTCAGAACCCACATAATCCATCAGCTCTCCTACGGCGATGGTCTCGCGTTTCATGCGCGTTTCATTCGGTTTCTCAGGGCAAGTGTCCGCATGGCGGCCCTAAGATACGCCTGTTTCAGGATGGATGTGGCGGGTAGCGGCCACCTTTCCATGTCTACGCGCTGCAGGCTCCGGCGGTGCACATCGCGCTTTAGGCCCGAGGTGCCCAACGTCAGATCTGCTATGCGCTGCGGCCCCCGCACCAGCCTGTACAGGAGCGTGCGGGGTAAACCATGGTCATAAAACGGGAAGGCAAAGGCGCGATAGGGTAGTGCCAGCTGCTGCTGCACGATGTCCAGGCTGGCACGCGTCTCCTCCAGCTGCTCGGCTTCCGTCAGGCCCTGGTAGGGCCAGTGGTGCAGGCTGTGGGCGCCAAAGTCGAAGCCCATGCGCTGCATCTCACGGGCCTGGGCCCAAGTCATGTAGGGCCGCTGCGTAGCCAGAAAGGCGGGGATATCCAGTTCGGCCAGCTGGGTCAGCCGCTCCAGCAGGGGTTGGTCCTGCGCCTTCAGTGCCCGCAGGTTCGGCGCTGCCGACTGCGCCGGGTAGCCCGCCTCCTGAAAGCAGCTGCGCATGGCATGTGCCAGCTGGGGCTGCTCCTCCAGCCGGTGCAGCAGCAGGGCTACCTGGTGGCGATACATCAGCTGCCGATTGTCCATGAGTGGCGGGCAAAGAAAGAAAGCTGCCGGGATGCCCTTGGCTGCCAGCATGGGTGCCACAATATCGGCACATTGGCGCAGGCCATCGTCGAAGGTGAGCAGGATGCGCGGATGCTCAAAGGGCCGTAGTGTGTGGCGTTGCGCGATCAGCTCGGGCAGGGTAATGGGAATGTAGTGTTTCAGGAATGTTTCAATGTCTGCATCCAGGGTGGGTACCGAGCGGTAGGCGTACAGGGGGCGTACATGGGGCAGGTAATCATCGCACACCAGGTGGTACAGCACCACCAGGAGCTTTCCCTGATGCAGGCTCACCATTTCGCGCAGGGGGATTACACGGCCCAGGCCATTCAGCAGTTTAGCCCACATATAGTTCGGGTGCCAGCTGTTTTGCCAGCAGGCTCAGGCCCTCGCTAGCCGATGTCTCCAGTACGCGCAGGCCTTTTCGGCTAACGGCTGGTACCTTTTGGTCGATCAGCCATATGGGGCTGTGTGCTGGCACATAGTCTATCAGCCCAGCCGCCGGGTACACCTGCAGGCTGGTACCTACCACGAGGAACAGATCTGCCTGGCTAGCCAGTTTGGCTGCCTGGGGGTACAGGGGCACATCCTCGCCAAACCAAACGATATGCGGGCGTAGCTGGGCCCCCTGCGGGCAGGTATCGCCCAGCTGGATGGCTGCGCCGCCCACCTCCTGGATGTACCGGGGGTTCAAGGTACTGCGCACCTTGCTCAGCTCGCCGTGCAGGTGTAGCACTTGGCTGCTACCCGCCCGTTCGTGCAGCGCATCTACGTTCTGTGTAAGAATTACCACACGAAAAGCGGCTTCGAGCCGGGCCAGGATGTGGTGCCCCAGATGGGGCTGGGCCTGCCAGGCTGCTTCCCGCCGCAGGTTGTAGAAGCGGAGTACCCGCCCCGGATCTCGCGCCCATGCTTCGGGGCTGGCTACGGCTTCTACCCGATGGCCCTCCCACAGCCCCCCCGCATCGCGAAAAGTGGGGATGCCGCTCTCGGCGCTCATGCCTGCCCCGCTGAGTACTACGAGTAGCGGGCGTTCAGGTCGGTGCGTCGGGCTAGGGGTTGGGGCTTGTGGCTCCGTCATGGCCCAAGATAGCAAGCAGCGCATGCGGGGTCAAGCGTTGCTGTTCGCCGGTTTGCATGTTCTTTAGGCTTAGCAGCCCCTCTTGCCGCTCTTCTGCTCCATATAGTACACACCAGGGTATGCGCTTCTTGTCGGCATAGCCAAACTGCTTGCCCAGTTTGGCAGGCTCCGGGTAGCGCTCGCTGGCTATGCCGCAGCTACGTAGCTGGCTCAGCATCCGGCATTCATCGGCCTCGGCCTCGGCCGTGTGCAGGATGAGCACCTGTGTGCCCTGGTGGGGCAGCTGGCCAAAAAGCCCCAGGGCCTCCAGCACATCGTAGATGCGCTCAGCCCCCAGTGAGATACCTGCCCCACTCAGGCCATTTCGGCCAAACATGCCCGTCAGGTTGTCGTAGCGCCCCCCGCCGCCCAGGCTGCCCATCTGAACCTCATGGCTCACTACCTCGAAGATGGTGCCCGTGTAGTAGCTGAGGCCGCGGGCCAGGGTGAGGTCTATCTCCACTTTTGCCTGGCGAATGCCCATGTATTCGGCCAGCCGTAGTACCTCCCGTAGCTCGGCTATGCCACGGCTACCCGATGGGGTGGCTGCTACCAGGGGGCCTAGCTCATCCAGCATGGCCTGGGGGCTACCCTTTAGCCCAATGAGGGAGAGAATCTGCTGGGCAGCCTCGGGGCGCAGGCCGCGCTCGCTCAGTTCTCGGGCTACGCCATCGGGGCCAATTTTGTCCAGCTTGTCGATCGCCACGCATACATCCGCAAATTGATCGGGCACCCCTGCCAGCTCGGTCAGGCTCTGCAGCAGGGCGCGGTGGTTCAGCCGTATGCTGAAGTCTCGCAGGCCCAGGGTACTCAGCACTTCGTCGTAGATGGCGATAAACTCGGCCTCGTGTAGCAGGCTGTTGCTGCCCACTACATCCACGTCGCACTGGTAGAACTCTCGGTATCGGCCCTTCTGCGGGCGGTCGGCCCGCCACACCGGCTGTATCTGGTAGCGCTTGAAGGGGAAGGCCAGCTCGTTCTGGTGCATCACCACATAGCGGGCAAAGGGCACCGTAAGGTCATAGCGCAGGGCCCGTTCTGCCAGCTGGGGGATCAGGGCCTTGCTGTCTCTGCGGGCCAGCAGGGCCTCATCCACCTTGCTCAGGTAGTCGCCATTGTTCAGGATCTTGAAGATCAGCTGGTCGCCCTCCTCGCCATACTTGCCGGTCAGCACACTCAGCTTTTCCATGGCAGGGGTTTCGATGGGCTGGTAGCCAAATTTGGCAAATACCTGGCGGATGACCCCAAACAGGTACTGCCGGTTCAGGGTTTCGTGTGGCAAAAAATCTCGCGTGCCACTGGGGAGGCTGGGAGCGGTGTGAGACATGGGTACAAAAAAGTATCAGGTGGGGTAGGGGTAGGTCAGGGCTTGCCTGCCCTGATGCGGCACAAGCTGGAAGTCCTCATTCTCCCTGAGCCGGGGGATGAGGCGCGGAATAAAAGGCTGGAGGAAGTCCTTCATGCTCTGCTCTTCCAGCAGGAAATAGATCATACGGGGTCTATATCGGGGAAAAGGTCCTGCGTCCACAGATAGCCCAGCTGGTCTCCTGCTTTGCATAGGCTGACCAGTATCTCATGGTCGCTCGCATGGTGCACTTGGGTCTGGCCCGCCTTCTTTGATAGCCAGAACACTTCCTTTGGCTCCAGATGATTTACAAAGTCGGGGCTGTGGGTGGTGATAAATACCTGCCCGCCCCGGTAGGCATAGTCTCGGAACTCTTCGGCTAGCTGCCCCAGCAGGTCTGGGTACAGGTAGTTCTCCGGCTCTTCTACGCACAGCAGGGGCCTGGGGTGGGGGTCGTGCAGCAGCAGCAGGTACGCAAACATTTTCAGGGTAACGTCCGAAACGAAGCGGGATATGAAGGGATCTTTGAAGGAACCGTCCTTGAACTTGAGCACAATCCGGCCATCTATCGTTTTTTCAGCTTCCACTTCCTCCACTCCCGGTACCCGCTTGCTCATTTTTTTCAGGATCTCCTGAAAAATACCCGGGTGGTGGTCGTGCAGATACTCTGCCACCTGGGCCAGGTTGTGACCCGTGGGCGAGAGCTGCTGGGCTACCCCTATCTCCTGGCTTAGCTTGGCATCCGGTATCTGAAAGTTTGCTACATACCAGTTCTCAATCAGCTTCCGGAACTCGGAGATGGCCCGGAAGCGCTGAAACTGCCCGAGTCCCTTGATGGCCAGGATATTGGGCGCGTCCAGGGTTTGGTCCTCTCTTTCTTCCCGCTCGGGTTCCTCGGTGTTATCCAATTTTCCGAAGTCCTGCTCGTTGGTAATGGCACTGCCTTTTCCTTCGGCAAAGTCAAGAAACTTCCAGGGTCTCCCGTGCTGGCCCCGCCGGTACTGCAGCCGTTCCCGTTTTACTACTATCTCTCCGCCCTTTAGCCCTACGGCAAGCTCGTAGGTAATGAGGGGCTGTTTTTGGAGATTGGGGGTTTCGTTGCGAAACTTGATCTTGATCTCAATGTCGCCGGTCTGGTCGCGCGAGATTACCTGGGCAAAACCGCCCCGGTTGTTGATCGCCGTCTTCACATTGTTCTTCAGCGCGTCGTTCAGAAAGCCGAATACGTCTAGCAGGGTGGATTTCCCTACGCCATTTGCACCCAAAAAAACAGCCATTTTGGGGATGTTGCTTAGCTTGACCTCCCTTAGGCTTTTGTAGTTTTTGATCTCGAGTTGTTCGATGTGCATGTGTCCGGCAGGATGCGGTGCAAGATAGCGGATAAATAAAAAAGCGGGCCTTTGGGGTCCGCTTTTTTCATTTTAGCCAAGAGGGCCAGGTTTAGGCCTGTTCTTTCTCCTTGTCTTTGCCTTCTTCGTCCTTTTCCTTTTCTTTCTGAAGCTTGCGCTCCTCCAGGCCTTCGCGAATCGAGTCGGTAATGGCTTTGGTTAGCAGGTGTATGGACTTGGCCGCATCGTCATTGCCCGGTATGGGAAAGTCTACCACGTTGGGGTTGCTATTGGTATCTACAATGGCAATGGTGGGGATGTTCAGCTTGCGCGCTTCGGCTATAGCAATGTGTTCTTTCACAATGTCTACTACAAAGAGGGCAGCGGGCAGGCGGTTCAGTTCGGTGATGCCACCCAGCACGGCCTCCAGTTTTGCCTTCTCGCGGCTTAGCATCAGGCGTTCTTTCTTTTGCAGCAGGTCGAAGGTGCCGTCCAGCTCCATTTTCTCGATGCTCTGCAGCTTTTTAACGCTCTTGCGCACCGTGGCAAAGTTTGTGAGCATGCCACCCAGCCAGCGCTCGGTTACATAGGGCATGTTCACCTCTATCGCGAGCTCGCGGATAACGTCCTTGGCTTGCTTTTTTGTGCCGACAAACATGATTTTTCGGCCAGTAACAGCTAGCTGCCGGGCTACCAGGCAGGCTTGCTCCAGCATCTTTTCGGTCTTGTTCAGATCGATGATGTGGATGCTGTTACGCTGCATGAAGATGTAAGGCGCCATGTGGGGATTCCACTTGCGCGAGAGGTGGCCAAAGTGTACGCCGGCTTCCAGCAGTTGGTCTTGGGTAATGGTAGCCATGGATTAACGTTTTGAGAATTGGAAACTCTTGCGGGCTTTGGGCTTGCCGTACTTTTTGCGTTCTACCTGGCGGCTGTCTACGCTTAGCATGCCGGCTTTTTTCAGGCTACCGCGGTGCTCGGGATTGTATTGCTCCAGTGCGCGTGCAATGCCCAGGCGGATGGCCTCGGCCTGGCCGTTTATGCCGCCACCGGCTACATTCACACGGATGTCGAACTGTGCCTGCTCCAGCTGTAGCAGCTGGAAGGGCTGGCGCACCTTCATGCGCAGCACATCGTTATTCAGGAAGGTATCGGCTTCGCGGTCGTTTATCACAAATGCACCGCTGCCGTCTGCCAGATACACGCGCGCTACAGAGCGCTTGCGGCGTCCGATGGTATTCAGTTTTTCCATTATAGCGCTAGGGGTTGAGGATTCTGTGCTTCATGCTTGTGGGCTTCGCCAGCATATACGTGCAGCTTGCTGATGATCTGGTGGCCCAGCTTGTTTTTGGGTAGCATGCGGCGTATGGCGTTTTCCAGCAGTTGCTCCGGATTTTTTTCCAGGATCAGGGCTGCACTACGCTCGCGCTGCCCGCCGGGGTAGCCGGTATGGTACACAAAGGTGTGTGTATTGATCTTGTTTCCGGTAAGGCGTACGCGTTCGGCATTCACGATCACCACATGATCCCCACAGTCCAGGTTCGGGGTAAAGTAGGGCTTATGCTTTCCGCGTAGCATGGCTGCTACTTGGCTCGCCAGGCGACCCAACACCAGGTCGGTCGCATCGATCAGCACCCACTTATGCTCTATCTGCTCGGGTGTGATGGAGGTTGTTTTATAGCTTAAAGAATCCATTTCCTAGATTTGGTCGGATACGGCTTGCAAAAATGGGCTGCAATTTCGTACGAATTGCCGGAATCGCAAAATGTTTTTTTCAAAAAAGCAGTCGAGACCCCTGTATTCGCCAGGCTACGCGCCTAGGGTTGCTGCGAATGGGCTTGACGGGTTTCACACGCTTTTAGTTTCTCCGGGCTGAGGGGAATGCGCTGCTGGGCATTTTTGATAGCGGTCTCAATTTTGCTCTTCACCCCGTTTACCCGCACCAGTTCTTTATTCAGGTAGCCCAGTGCCTTCTCCACATCGTCTCCCGCTGCAGGTGGCTGAAACTTTTGCATCCATTCTGTCATCGAGGCTTCGGCCTCAGTCAGTTCGGCCTGCAGGGTTTTGTAGGTATTTGCTGGGGCCGTAGCCTCCAGGCTATCCGCATAGCTACTGTCCAGTTCGGCTTTGTACAGCTCGATGTAGCAGATTTTTGGCATCACTTCATCGTGCAGGCCGATTACCTCGTAGTGCAGCTCTTTCACCTTCTTTTGCAGGTCCTCGCCACAAGAAACCAGGCCTAGCAATGCCAGTGCCAGCATCCATCCATATAGTTGTTTTGCGCTCTTCATGCTGATTCAGTTAGAAAATTTTGAAACCATTGCGCAAGGGCCAAGACTTGAGTCGGCCTGGCTGCGCGGCGCAAAGGTAAAAAAAATCCCAACAGTGGTGCCCATTCTTTCTTCTCGGCTACAAAGCCTCTTCTGCCTCATTATCGGGTGGCATGCTGCCATGTGCACCGTGTATGTGTGTTCCGGGCTTTTGCCTATATAGCTAGGTAAGCCGCTATATCCCAGGTCGCCGCCCATGGCTTGGCCACTATACTACATGTATACTACATGGGCCCTGCTATTCCAGTTTTGCGCTGCTGAACCGGTGAAGCCGACATTTCCAGGTCGGTCCGGACAACGCCTCGGGTCTGCCAGCCGCACGCGGGTTCCTCTCATTTTCCTACGCCAGTTCTACGCTAAGGAAAGCTGTGCTGGCAACAAGTGTATGGGTCGAAATTGCGGTGCGTAGGTGCCAATAGAGGCCTGTTTTGTCCATTGATTATCCGGCTTGGGGTGCAGTTGGAAGTGATTTGGATGAGATACACACAAAAAAGTTAAAAAAAAGAACACGAGCATTTGATAAGTAGAGAGAAAGCCCCTATTTTTGCCGTTCTTTTTCCGCGAGGTCGTGCAAAGACTGAAACGGAAAATCAATCAAAACCGCAGTTATGCCCACTATTTCGCAACTTGTTCGCAAAGGCCGGATTGTACCGGCTACCAAAAGCAAGAGCCCCGCGCTGGACTCCTGTCCGCAGCGCCGCGGTGTGTGCACCCGTGTGTACACCACCACCCCCAAGAAACCGAACTCTGCCCTGCGTAAGGTAGCGCGGGTAAAGCTGAGCAATAACAAGGAAGTGAACGCCTATATACCCGGTGAGGGCCACAACCTACAGGAACACAGCATTGTGCTGGTGCGGGGTGGCAGGGTAAAAGACCTTCCCGGTGTGCGTTACCACATTGTACGCGGAGCACTGGATACTGCCGGTGTGAATGACCGCAAGCAAGCACGTAGCAAGTATGGCACCAAGCGGCCAAAGGCCGGCAAAACAGCCGCACCCGCAGCTAAAACCGGCAAAAAGAAATAAGAAGCCATGAGAAACAAGAGAGCACCCAAGCGCCAGATAACGCCCGACCCAAAATACGGTAGCGAGCTGGTAACCAAGTATGTAAACCGCCTGATGGAAGACGGTAAGAAAAGCGTAGCCTATGGTATCTTCTACGGTGCGCTGGACATAGTGGAGAAAAAGACCGGTGAAAGCGGCCTGCAAAAATTTGAAGAGGCCCTGAATAACATCATGCCGGTGGTAGAAGTGCGTAGCCGCAGGGTAGGGGGTGCCACATTCCAGATCCCAACTGAGGTACGGCCCGTTCGTCGCCAGAGTCTGGGCATGAAGTGGCTCACCATGTTTGCCCGCAAGCGGGGAGAAAAAACCATGCGCGAGCGACTGGCAGGCGAGATCATTGCTGCTGCTAACAACGAGGGCGCAGCCGTGAAGAAAAAGGATGATACCCACCGCATGGCCGAGGCAAACAAAGCCTTCTCTCACTTCCGCTTCTAGCCCTATACTCCGCCCCAACGCGTTATTCCCCATAGCATAAATAGCCTGAGATGAAAAAGACCGACCTTCCCCACACCCGAAATATTGGCATCATGGCCCACATAGATGCCGGGAAGACTACTACTACCGAGCGCATCCTGTTCTACACCGGTATTACCCACAAGATTGGTGAAGTGCATGATGGTGCCGCCACCATGGACTGGATGGAGCAGGAGCAAGAGCGCGGTATTACCATTACCTCTGCCGCTACCACTACCTTCTGGCGCTACAATAACGAGGAGTATCGGATCAACATCATCGACACCCCTGGCCACGTAGACTTTACCGTAGAGGTGGAACGCTCGCTGCGTGTGCTAGACGGCGCAGTAGCCGTGTTCTGTTCGGTGGGCGGTGTTGAGCCTCAGAGCGAAACCGTATGGCGCCAGGCCAACAAGTACAAAGTGCCTCGTATTGCCTTTGTAAATAAAATGGACCGTATGGGTGCCGATTTCTTCAATGTGGTAAACCAGGTAAAGGAGCGTCTGGGCGCAAACCCCGTTCCACTGCAGGTACCCATCGGAGCCGAAGAGCACTTCAAGGGCGTAGTAGACCTGATTACCAATAAGGCTATTGTGTGGAATGAGTCAGACTACGGAATGACCTTTGAGCATATAGAGATACCCGCCGATCTGAAGGAGGAGGTAGCCACTTGGCGCCAGCACCTCATCGAGTCGGTAGCCGAGTTTGACGATGCCCTGATGGAAAAATTCTTCGAGGATGAAAACAGCATCACGGAGGATGAACTAAACAACGCCATACGCGAAGCAACGCTGAACTTCAAGATCACACCCATGATGTGTGGTTCAGCCTTCAAAAACAAAGGCGTGCAAACTATGCTGGATGCGGTGTGCAAGTACATGCCCAGCCCGCTGGATGTACCTCCGGTGGAGGGCATCAACCCCGACAGCGAAGAAACGGAGATCCGTAAGGCCGATGCCTCTGAGCCATTTGCTGGCTTGGCCTTCAAGATCATGACGGACCCCTACGTAGGCCGGCTGGCCTTTGTACGCGCCTATAGTGGCAGGCTAGAGGCAGGCAGCTATGTGCTCAACACCCGTACCGGGAACAAGGAGCGCATCAGCCGGCTGCTACAGATGCATGCCAACAAGCAGAATCAGATAGATGCCGTAGAGGCAGGAGATATAGCCGCTGCAGTGGGCTTTAAGGACATCCGTACTGGAGATACCCTCTGCGCACTGGACAAGCCGATCGTGCTGGAGAGCATGTCCTTCCCCGACCCCGTGATCGAAAAGGCCATCGAGCCGAAGACACAGGGCGATGCCGACCGCCTGGCCAATGGTCTCTCCAAACTGGCTGAGGAGGATCCTACCTTCAAGGTCAAGATTGACGAAGAGAGTGGCCAGACGATCATAGCTGGTATGGGCGAACTGCACCTGGAAATTCTGATCGATCGTCTTAAGCGCGAGTTCAAAGTAGAGGTGAATGAGGGGCAACCCCAGGTTTCTTACCGTGAAACCATTACCACCCGCGTTACCCACCGCGAGAAGTACTCCAAGCAGACCGGTGGCCGAGGCAAATTTGCCGATATTGAGGTGGAAATCTACCCACTTCCCTCAGAGGGCGAACTTAATTTTGAATTCAAAAACGAAATCAAGGGCGGTTCCATCCCCCGAGAGTTCATACCCTCTGTAGAGAAGGGTCTGAAGAACTCGCTCAAGGATGGTATCCTGGCTGGTTTTGAGGCCGTTAACATTGGCGCACGTCTATTTGATGGTTCTTTCCACCCGGTAGACTCCGATGGTTTCTCCTTCGAGACGGCTGGTCGTTTTGCCTTCCGTACCGCCTGCCGCAAGGCAAGCCCCATCATCCTGGAGCCAATCATGATGGTAGAGGTGGTAACCCCAGAAGAATATATGGGTGCCATAGTGGGCGACCTGAACAAGCGTCGTGGCCAGGTAAACAACATGGAAAGCCGTTCCGGTGGAGAGAAGGTAATCAAGGCAAAAGTGCCTCTGAGCGAAATGTTTGGCTATGTAACCCAACTGCGGACCCTGTCTTCGGGTCGTGCCGTAAGCACGATGGTGTTCCACGCCTATGAGCCAACCCCACGCAACGTACAGGAGGAGATTGTTGCTAAATCAAAAGGACTTAAAGAGATTGAGGCATGAGACAGAAAATCCGCATAAAGCTGAAGAGCTACGACCATAATCTGGTAGACCGTAGCGCGGAAAAAATCGTGAAGACGGTAAAAACTACCGGAGCCGTGGTAAGTGGGCCCATTCCGCTACCTACCCAGCGCTCTGTAATCACGGTAAACCGCTCACCTCACGTGAACAAGAAGAGTCGTGAGCAGTTCCAGGTGAACAGCTACAAGCGCTTGATTGACATCTTCAGTTCAAGTTCAAAAACGGTAGATGCGCTGATGAAGCTGGAGCTACCGACTGGTGTAGACGTAGAAATTAAAGTGTAAGACCATGCCCGGACTCATAGGAAAAAAAATTGGCATGACCAGCATATTTGCTGAGGATCGCAAGAACATACCCGTTACCCTGATCGAGGTAGGACCCTGCTACGTAACGCAGGTAAAAACCGAGGAGAAGGATGGCTATAACGCCGTGCAGATAGGCTGGGGCGAGAAGAAGGAGAAGCGCACCAACAAACCCCAACAGGGGCACTTCAAGAAAGCCGGCACACCCAACCTGCGCGTGCTGAAGGAGTACGACTTCGATGTAACCCAGGTAAAGCCCGGAGACAAGCTGACAATCGATAGCTTGCTCAAAGAGGGCGACTACATAGACGTAGTGGGCAAGAGCAAGGGCAAAGGCTTTCAGGGTGTGGTGAAACGCCATGGCTTTGGCGGTGTGGGTGGACAAACCCACGGCCAGCACAACCGCGGTCGCGCACCTGGGTCTATTGGTGCGTGCTCATTCCCCAGCCGTGTTTTCAAGGGCATGCGTATGGCAGGCCAGCTGGGTAATCGTCAGGTGCACATTGAAAACCTGAACGTGGTAAAGATCATCCCTGAAAAGAATCTGGTTGTGGTAGCAGGCTCAGTGCCCGGTGCCAAGGGTTCTACGGTGTTTGTAGAAAAATTTGAAGACTAATGGAAGCCAAGGTATATAAAGTAGACGGAAAAGAGAGCGGCAAGGTCCAGCTGGCCGACGAGATATTTGGCATTCAGCCCAATGACCATGCCATCTATCAGGATGTGCGCCTCATACAGGCCAATCGCCGCCAGGGTACACACCTGGTAAAGGAGCGCGGTGATGTGCAGGGTAGCAAAAAGAAGCCCTTCCGTCAGAAAGGTACAGGCGGTGCACGTGCCGGCCACAAGCGTAGCCCACTGTGGCGCCACGGCGGTACGGTACATGGCCCACGTCCGCGCGACTATGGCTTCAAGCTGAATAAGAAAGTAAAGCAGCTGGCTCGTAAGAGTGCCCTGAGCTACAAGGCCCAGGAGGCTAAGATACGTGTTCTGGAAGACTTTGCCCTGGCAAATACCAAGACCAAAGACTTTGAAGCCATGCTGAAAGCTAATCAACTGGCAGGGGTAAAAACCCTGATCGTTACCAGCAACTACGATAAGGCTTTCTTCAACGCAGGTAGAAACCTGGAGAACACCTACATTGTGCACGCCAGCCAGCTGAATACCTACGACATTCTGAATGCCGATACCCTGCTGGTAGCTAAGGAAGCGGTAGATATCATTCACAATCAATTCGCCTAATCATGAGTGTTCTGATCAAACCTATCGTAACCGAGAAGCAAACGCGCATGACTGAGAAAGCCAAGAGCCGCATATATGGGTTCGAGGTGGAGAAGGATGCGAATAAGGTGGAGATAAAAAAGGCTGTAGAGGCCAAGTATGATGTGGAGGTAGTGAGCATTCGCACGGCGATTGTTCCACCCAAAAAGCGCCGCCGGTTCACACGCACAGGTGTGCAGGAAGGGAAAACCAAGGCGACCAAGAAGGCCTATGTTACCATCGGCCAGGGTAAGGAGATTGATTTTTATAACACGCTGTAAACATGGGTATTCGCAAATTAAAACCGGTTACACCCGGCCAGCGCTTCCGGTCAGTTTCGGACTTTGAGGAGATTACCAAATCTTCTCCAGAGCGTTCGCTGCTTGCTTCAAAGAAGCGTTCCGGAGGCCGCAACCACAGCGGTAAGATGACCGTTCGCAATATAGGCGGTGGTCACAAGAAGAAATATCGGATCGTGGACTTCAAGCGAAACAAGCTGGGTATTCCGGCCAAGGTTGCTGCCATTGAATATGATCCCAACCGTACTGCCCGCCTTGCCCTGCTGCATTATGCAGATGGCGAGAAGCGCTACATGCTTGCTCCCGAGGGCTTGAAGGTGGGACAGACCGTGGTGGCAGGCAGCCAGGCTGAGCCTGTAGTAGGCAATGCACTCCCGCTGCGCAATATGCCGCTCGGTACCATTTTGCACGCGATCGAACTAACACCCGGCAGAGGAGCCCAGATGGCACGTAGTGCTGGCACGTATGCCCAGCTAACAGCCAAGGAGGATCGCTTTGCTGTACTGAGACTGCCCAGCGGCGAAACACGCCGCGTGCTGCTGGACTGCCTGGCTACTGTAGGGAATGTAGGGAATGCAACCCACATGAACCTTGAGATAGGCAAGGCTGGCCGCAACAGATGGCTGGGCCGCAGGCCCCGCACGCGCCCCGTAGCCATGAACCCGGTAGATCACCCAATGGGTGGTGGCGAGGGTAAGGCCAGTGGTGGCCACCCCCGTAGCCGCACCGGCCTGCCTGCCAAGGGCTACAAGACGCGTAGCAAGACAAAGGCAAGCAATCAGTACATCATTTCTCGCAGAAAGAATAAGAAGAAGAAATAATTATGGCACGCTCATTAAAGAAAGGCCCCTTCATAGACTTCAATCTGGAGCGTAAGGTTCAGACTATGAATGCGGTGGGGGATAAAAAAGTGATTAAAACCTGGGCTCGTCGCTCCATGGTTTCTCCTGAGTTTGTTGGGCATACGCTTGCCATCCATAATGGCAAGCAGTTTATCCCGGTCTACATCAGCGAGAACATGGTGGGCCACAAGCTGGGAGAGTTTGCCCCTACCCGTACCTTCAGAGGGCATGCCGGTTCCAAAGATAAAGGCAAGAAATAATGGAAGCTATTGCACAAAAATTGACCCGCAAAGAGAAAATTGCGCAGGGCATAGCCAAGCTGCCTGGTAGCAAGAAAAAGCGTGCCGCCGATGCACGTAAGGAGCGCAATAAGACCATTGCCTTTGCTACCCTACGGAATTATCCCACTTCGCCGCGCAAGATGCGCCTGATGGCAGATGTGGTGCGAAACACGGGTGTAGCCTACGCACTGGGTGTACTGAAGCTGGAACAGCGGGCTGCTGCTGCTCCGATGCGCAAACTGCTTATGAGTGCCATTGCAAACTGGCGCGAGAAGTTTGCCGACCAGGCACACCTGGAAGAGTGCCTGTATATCAAGGAAATCAAAGTGGATGGCGCTAGTATGCTGAAGCGTTTTCAACCTGCCCCGCAGGGTCGCGCGCACCGCATTCGTAAGCGGAGCAATCATATCACCATCGTGTTGGACGTACATAACCAAGAAAACGCCTAATGGGACAAAAGACACATCCTACTGGCCTGCGTCTGGGCATCGTCAAGGGTTGGGAAAGCAACTGGTTTGGCGGAAAAAACTACGTCGATAAGATCGTAGAGGACGAAAAGATACGTAACTACCTTGCCGCGCGCATCCCACGTGGAGGTATTGCCAAGGTAGTGATTGAGCGCACCCTGCGCCGCCTCATTATTACGATCCATACGGCTCGTCCGGGCATCGTTATTGGCCGTGCTGGCCAGGAGGTGGAAAAGCTGAAGGAAGAGATCAAGAAACTGACTGATAAGGAAGTGCAGATCAACATCTTCGAGGTTAAGCGCCCCGAGATTGATGCCCAGCTGATTGCCGATAACGTAGCTCAGCAGCTTCAGGCACGCATTTCTTTCCGTCGCGCGATGAAGAGCGCCATCAGCTCTGGCATGCGTATGGGTGCCGAGGGCGTTAAGGTGATGTGTTCGGGCCGCCTGGGCGGTGCAGATATGTCTCGTACCGAGATGTACAAGGAAGGCCGTGTGCCCCTGCAGACCCTGCGTGCCGACATCGACTATGCTACCTCTACAGCTCGTACCGTATATGGTGCCATTGGCGTGAAGGTTTGGGTATTTAAGGGAGAGCTATACGGCAAGATAGATCTATCTCCGGAGGCTCAGAACGGAAAAGGTAAGTCGTCCGCCCGTGGCGCTGCCCGTGGAGGTGACCGTCCGCCACGTGGAGGCGATCGTCCTGCCCGTGGAGGTGACCGTCCTGCCCGTGGTGGTGACCGTCCGCCACGCGGAGGTGGTGACAGAGGAGGCCGCCCAGGAGGCCCAGATATGAGTCAAGATAGAAACAAGCGTAAACGGAAATAATTATGCTACAACCGAAACGCACCAAATTCCGGAAAACCCAGAAGGGCCGGATACGTGGCATGGCCACCCGTGGGCAGGAGATTGCCTTCGGAAGCTTTGGACTTAAAACACTGGATACCAACTTCATTACGTCGCGCCAGATCGAGTCCGCTCGGATTGCGATGACACGCTTCATGAAGCGCGAAGGTCAGGTCTGGATTCGCATCTTCCCCGATAAGCCCATGACGAAAAAACCCGCAGAGGTTCGGATGGGTAAGGGCAAGGGATCGCCCGAGTACTGGGTAGCCCCCGTTCAGCCAGGGCGCATTATGTTTGAGTGTGATGGTGTGCCGGTAGAGGTAGCCCGTGAGGCCATGCGCCTGGCGGCCCAGAAGCTTCCGGTTAAAACCAAGTTTGTTATCCGCAGAGATTTCTAATCGCTATGAAAGCCGAAGATATACGTCAACTCAGTGAGCAGGAGCTGGAGTCCAGTATCCGCGATCACCAGAAAATGCTGGCAGATCTTAAGTTCAACCATACGATTGCGCCAATTGAAAATCCTGCACGCATCCGCAAGATTCGCAAGGAAGTTGCCCGGATGCACACCATTCTAAAAGAACGCAAGTCATGAGTGAAGAAAAAATTGCCCCTGCCCGCGCCAACCGAAAAGAGCGCACAGGCATCGTTTTGAGCAATAAAATGGAAAAAACCATTGTGGTGGGCGTAGAAAGGAAAGTAAAACATCCTTTGTATGGTAAGTTTATAAAAAAAACTACTAAATTTGCAGCCCACGACGAAAAGCAAGATGCCAATATCGGGGACCGTGTTCGTATCATGGAAACACGCCCCCTGAGCAAGACCAAGCGCTGGCGTCTGGTGGAGATAGTAGAAAGAGCGAAGTAACGCATCATTCAAAAAGAAGATGATTCAGCAAGAGTCTCGATTAAAAGTAGCCGACAATACAGGCGCCAAGGAGTTGCTATGTATTCGTGTGCTAGGGGGGTCTGCCCGCCGCTATGGTACCATAGGAGATACACTGGTGTGCTCTGTTAAATCGGCTATGCCAAACGGCACGGTGAAGAAGGGCGATGTGGTGAAGGCCGTTATTGTCCGTGTGAAAAAGGAGATACGCCGTCGTGACGGGAGTTACATCCGCTTTGACGAGAATGCTGCAGTCGTGATCAACAATGCAGGCGAGCCGAGAGGTACACGTATCTTTGGCCCAGTGGCGCGCGAGTTGCGTGAAAAGCAGTTTATGAAAATTGTATCTCTAGCTCCTGAGGTACTCTAAGCCTTTAGTATCATGCGTAGAACAAAGAATAAGATTCCCAAGCTTCATGTAGCAAAGGGCGACCAAGTGAGAGTGCTCTCTGGGAAAAACAGAGGTGCTAGCGGACGAATTTTGCGTGTGCTACCTAAGCAGCAAAAAGCTGTGGTTGAAGGAGTTAACATGATTACAAAACATGTTAAACCGAACCAAAATAACCCCAATGGCGATCGGATCACAATGGAAGCCCCCCTGCACGTGAGCAAGCTGATGCTGCTCGAGGGTGGAGTTCCTACCCGAGTTGGCAGAAAGAAGACCGAAAATGGCTGGGTCCGTGTAAGTAAGCGGACGGGCAAGGAAATGCCCACGCAACGATAGTTCTCGAGTGTTATTACTGTAAAGACATGGCTTACGAAGTTCGACTATTAAACATATATAAGGGATCAGTGGTTAAATCATTGAACGAAAAGTTCAATTATAAGAATACCCTTCAGGTTCCTAAGCTCGAGAAGATAGTACTTTCCCGAGGTATTGGTCAGGCGGTATCAGATAAAAAGCTGGTAGAGCAGGCTGTAGAGGAGTTTATGCTTATCTCAGGTCAGAAGCCTGTGGTTACCCGTTCCCGCGTGGATATCAGCAACTTCAAGCTGCGTAAGGGGATGCCGATTGGCTGCAAAGTTACCCTCCGCGGTATCCGGATGTATGAGTTTCTCGATCGGTTTGTGAATATAGCCGTTCCCAGGATGCGCGATTTTCGTGGTCTTCCCACAGAGGGATTTGACGGCCATGGAAACTATACCCTGGGCGTGAAGGAGCAAATCATTTTTCCAGAGATCGACGTAGAGAAGATCTACAGAATTTCTGGACTAGACGTTACATTCGTAACGAGTGCACGTACGGACGAGGAAGCGCAGGAGCTGCTCAAGCTATTGGGTATGCCCTTCAAAGGAAACACGGTTTTAGTATAAGAGATGTCAAAGAAGTCAATCATAGCACGTCAACTGAAGCGCGAGAAAATGGTCGCGCGTTATGCTGAGCGTCGTCAGCGGCTAAAGGATGAGGAGCGCTGGGATGAGCTACAAAAGCTCCCCAGGGATAGTAGCCCTGTACGCCTCCGCAACCGCTGCCAGCTAACCGGTCGTCCACGCGCCTACATACGTCGTTTTGGCCTGAGCCGTATCAAGTTTCGTGAACTGGCCTTGGCTGGAAAAATTCCTGGAGTTAAAAAAGCTAGCTGGTAAAAAAATGCATACAGATCCTATAGCAGACCTGCTCACCCGAATTCGGAATGCTCAGCAGGCCAAACATAGAATAGTAGAAGTACCTGGTTCCAAGATCAAGCTGGGTATCGTGCGGGTACTTCACCGCATGGGCTACATCTCGAATTTCAAGTGGGAGGACGACAATAAGCAGGGTGTGATCAAGATCGCCCTTAAGTACGATCCCATAACCAAGCAGCCGGCTATTACGAAGATCGGCCGGATTAGTACGCCCGGTCTGCGCCAGTATGGTGCGCACAATGAGATGCCACGTGTGCTAAACGGCTTGGGTATTGCCATCGTCTCTACCAGTAAGGGTATCCTTACCGGCAAGGAGGCTAATATCCAGAAGGTGGGCGGAGAACTGTTGTGTTACGTTTATTAAATCATAGCCATGTCTCGCGTAGGTAAAGCAACGATCGCCATCCCAAGGGGTGTGGAAATCAAGCACGAAAAGGGATTTGTGCATGTGAAAGGACCTAAGGGTCAATTGAGCCAGCGTATAGAGCCTGGTTTTGAGCTTAAGATTGAGGAGAATGAGCTTAATGTAGTTCGTCCTACCGAACAGAAGCGTCATAAAGCGCTGCATGGCCTGTATCGTGCTTTGCTTAATAATATGACACAGGGCGTAAGCACAGGTTTCACCCGAACCCTGGAGCTTATTGGGGTAGGTTATCGTGCAGATGCTAAGGGCCAAGTGCTGGAGTTGTCTGTAGGATATTCACACCCGGTATTCTTTGGCTTGCCCCCAGAGGTAACTGTTGCAACAGAGCAGCAGAAGGGTCAGCCTCCACGCATCATTCTGTCTAGCCACGACAAGCAGTTGTTGGGTCAGATTGTTGCCAAGATCCGCAAGGTACGTCCGCCGGAGCCCTACAAAGGCAAAGGTATACGCGAGGCGGGTGAAGTTGTACGTCGTAAGGCTGGTAAAGCAGCTGCTAAAAAATAAGCGTCATGAGTGAAAAGAAAGTACGTAACCCCAAAGAGGCTAGACGTCAGCGCGTAAAGCGCGGGATTCGGAAGTCTCTGCATGGATCTGAGGGCCGTCCACGGTTGACCGTGTACAGAAGCAATGCTTCTATTTATGCACAGATCATAGATGACTTGAGCGGAAAAACACTCGTGAGTTGTTCCAGCCGCATTAAGAATATTGATGGAAAAAAAATTACAAAGACTGAGAAGAGTGTACTTGTAGGCAAGCTCTTGGCAGAGAAGGCCAAGGCTGCTGGCGTATCTCAGGTGGTATTTGATCGTAATGGCTTCAAATATCATGGCCGGGTAAAGGCGCTAGCTGAAGGTGCACGAGAGGGAGGTCTGCAATTCTAACATGAATATGAAAGCACAACGTGTAAAGGCTGGTGAAGCTGAGTTGGCCGAGAAGTTGGTTGCGGTAAATCGCGTAGCCAAGGTGGTAAAGGGTGGACGACGTTTCAGCTTTAGCGCCATAATAGTGGTGGGAGATGGTAAGGGCGTTGTTGGCCATGGCTTGGGCAAAGCAGGCGAGGCTACCAATGCGATCACCAAGGGCATAGACGATGCCAAGAAGAACTTGATACGCGTTCCTATTATCAATGGAACGGTGCCCCACGAATTGTATCACAAGTACGGTGCTGCACGCATTATCATTAAGCCTGCCGCACCTGGTACAGGTGTACTGGCCGGCGGTGCCATGCGTGCTGTTCTGGAGGCTGCTGGTATCAAGGACGTATTGGGTAAAAGTACAGGTTCGTCCAACCCACACAACGTGGTGAAGGCCACAATTGATGCCTTGGCTAATATGCGTGATGCGCATTCTATCGCTAAGACACGCGGTGTTACTTTGTCTAAAGTCTTTAACGGTAGCTAGATATGAAAGTAAAAATAACGTTGGTCAAGAGCGTGATCGACCGAGAAAAGTCTCAAAAGGCTACGGTTAAGGCACTTGGATTGGGCAAGCTAAATCGTAGCGTGGAGCATGAAGTCAACCCACAAATTCTGGGGATGATCAAAAAAGTAAGCCACCTGGTAAAATTGGAAGAAGCATGAAACTCCATACACTGAAGCCTGGAGAAGGCAGTACGAAGGAGGCCACCCGTGTGGGTCGTGGTCAAGGTTCGGGCAAAGGGGGAACTTCTGCTCGTGGCCATAAGGGAGCTAAGAGCCGCAGCGGCTATAGTCAGAAGGCAGGCTTTGAGGGTGGTCAGATGCCCTTGCACCGCCGATTGCCCAAATTTGGATTTAAGAATCCGTTTCGGGTGTCTTATACCATTATTAATCTGGATCGCCTAGATGAGATAGCCGCGGAGGCAAAGGTGAGTGAACTTACTCCTGCTTTTCTTGCGGAGCATAAGTACATTGCGAAGAAGGATCAGCCCCTGAAAGTTCTTGCAAACGGAGAAATCAAAGCCAAGCTTAAAGTCAGTGCTCATAAGTTTAGTGCAGCTGCCAAGGCTGCTATTGAGCAGGCTGGGGGCGAGGCGATAATCATCGAAGCATGAGAAGACTAAGAGATACACTGCGGAATATTTGGAAGATCGACGAGCTTCGGAAGCGCATAATTTATACGCTTCTGTTGCTTGCTGCCTTTCGATTTGGCTCTTACATTATTCTACCGGGTATTAACTCCGAGGAATTGCAACGTCAGTTTGCAGCAGGCCAGGGTGAGGGAATTCTCGGTCTTCTGAACGGATTTCTTGGCGGTGCTTTTTCTCGCGGCTCGATTTTTGCGCTGGGTATCATGCCTTATATATCGGCAAGCATCATCATTCAGCTCATGACCGCTGCTGTGCCAAGTATACAGAAGCTGGCGAAGGAGGGCGATAGTGGTCAGCGAAAAATAAACCAATTGACGCGCTACCTCACAGTCGCTATTACCGCTGCACAATCTATCGGATACATTATCAACTTACAAGGGCAGTACCAGTCAGCTATTACGGCACAGGTTACCATCTTTTGGGTCACCAGTATCTTTATCCTTACTACCGGAACGATGTTTCTGGTGTGGCTGGGTGAGCGGATTACGGAGAATGGTATTGGAAATGGCGTTTCACTCATTATAGCCATTGGCATTATGGCCGGTTTCCCCTTGGCTATTTTGAATGAGTTTACGATTAGCCCGCTCATGATTTTTTACTTTGAGCTGATTGCTTTGGCCTTGGTTACTGCGGCAGTTATTTTGTTGACTACAGGAACGCGCAAAATACCCATTAACTATGCCAAGCGCATGGTGGGCAATAGAATGATGGGTGGGATGACCACGAATGTTCGGCAATATCTACCCCTGAAGATAAACGCAAGTGGGGTTATGCCCATCATATTCGCTCAGGCTATCATGTTTTTGCCTGGAATGGTTATGCAGTTTTTTCAGGACAGTACTTTTTGGGCTAGTGCCGGATCTGCATTTGGGAATCCCAATAGCCTTCCCTACAACATCCTGTTTGTAGTTCTTATCATTCTGTTCACGTACTTTTACACGGCTATTGCGGTAAATCCCAATGAGATCGCGGATCAGCTGAAGCGCAGTGGCGGTTTTATTCCCGGCATTAAACCCGGCAGGCCTACTTCTGAGTTTATTGACCGCACGCTTACCAGGATTACGCTGCCCGGCTCGATTTTTCTTGCTTTTGTTGCTATTATCCCTACGATAGTGGCTCAGTTTGGCGTAGGTTCTCAGTTTAGCTACTTTTATGGTGGTACGAGTTTGCTGATTATGATTGGTGTGGTGCTGGATACGCTACAGCAAATTGAGGGTTATCTGCTGAACCGACACTATGATGGACTTATGAAGAGTGGTCGTGTGCGGGGACGGGCCCAGCAAGTAGGCGCAGCATTTTAATTATGGCAAAACAGAATTCTATAACCGTAGACGGCAAGATCATCGAAGCCCTCCCAAACGCTCAGTTTCGTGTTGAGCTGGAGAATGGGCATGAGATTTTGGCTCATATCAGCGGAAAGATGCGGATGTATTACATCAAAATTCTGCCTGGTGATCGTGTGAGCTTGGAGCTGTCTCCGTATGATTTGACAAAGGGAAGAATTACCTATCGGTATAAGTAAAACGAAGTGAGTGATGAAAGTAAGAGCATCCGTTAAAAAGCGCACAAGCGACTGTAAGGTAGTACGACGAAAGGGTCGTGTCTACATTATCAATAAAAAGAATCCTAAAATGAAACAACGTCAAGGATAATGGCACGTATAGCAGGAATAGACCTTCCCAAGAACAAGCGCGGCGTTATTGGCCTTACCTATATTTACGGTATAGGAAGAGACACATCGGCTCGAATTTTGGCCGAGGCAGCGGTAGACCAAGACAGGCGTGTGGGTGAGTGGACTGACGATGAGCAGGCACTGATCCGTCAGATCATTGCTGATAATTTCAAGGTGGAGGGTCAGCTACGCTCCGAGGTGCAGATGAACATTAAGCGCCTGATCGATATCGGATGCTACCGTGGTGCACGTCATCGCGCGGGTCTGCCTACTAGGGGGCAGCGTACCAAGACGAATAGCCGTACCCGCAAAGGAAAGCGTAAGACAGTAGCAGGTAAGAAGAAGGCAACTAAGAAGTAAGATGGCAAAAGTTCAAAAGGTAAAGAAGAAGCTAAAGGTAGCTGCGGATGGCAAAGTGTTTGTCACCAGCTCTTTTAATAATATTATCGTAACGGTGACGGATGCCGCCGGAAACGCCATTAGCTGGAGCAGTGCTGGTAAGGCAGGCTTTCGGGGTAGCAAGAAGAATACGCCTTATGCTGCTCAGGTTGCCGCCGGTTCTTGTGCCAAGGAGGCTTACGATCTGGGTTTACGCCGAGTGGAAGTTTTCGTAAAAGGTACCGGTAGTGGCAGGGAATCTGCTATTCGCGCTATCGCAGGTGTAGGTATTGAGATCCTGCGCATTACCGACACTACACCGATACCCCACAATGGTTGCCGTCCACCTAAACAACGTCGTGTATAATTATGGCAAGATATAGAGGCCCCAAACAGAAGATTGCCCGTCGTTTCAAGGAGCCAATTTTTGGCTACAGTAGGGCTCTGGAGCGTAAAAATTATGGTCCAGGTCAGCACGGCAAAACTCGCCGTACTAAGCAGAGTGAGTTTGCTACCCAGCTCATGGAGAAGCAAAAGGCTAAGTTTATGTATGGCATGCTCGAGAAGCAGTTTCGTATTACCTTTCAGCGTGCAGCTCGCCTGCCAGGCTCTACGGGAGACAACTTGATTAAGTTGCTGGAAGCACGCCTGGACAATACGCTCTATCGCATGGGCTTCGCCCCCACACGCCGGGCTGCGCGCCAGCTTGTGGTGCATAAGCACGTGAAGGTAAATGGTCAGGTGGTGAATATACCGAGTTACTCGCTCAAACCTGGAGACCAAATAGAGATTCGCGAGCGGAGCAAGAGTCTGGAAGTCATTACAGAATCGGCAAGCACTCACAATGCGCGCTACAACTGGCTAGAGGTAGACAGAAACACCTATGCAGGTAAATTCCTGAGCTATCCTGATCGCCAGGATGTGCCTGAGAGCATTGAAGAGCGCATGATTGTCGAATTGTACTCACGTTAATTTTAATCGTTTACATTATGAGCCTGCTGGAATTCATTATGCCGGAAAAAGTGGTGATGGAGAGGGAGCAAGACTTCTATGGGAAGTTTATGTTTCGCCCTCTGGAGCCCGGCTATGGAACCACAGTTGGGAATGCTTTGCGCCGGGTGCTACTCAGTAGCCTCGAGGGCTTTGCAATCACTTCTATAAAAATCCCCAGTGTGGAACATGAGTATAGTTCCATCCCGGGTGTAATGGAGGATGTGATTGATCTCATACTGAACTTGAAGCAAGTTTGTTTGAAGCAGGTAGTAGAGGGTGAGACCAAGATCTTCGTTTCGGTACGAGACCAGGATGTGTTCACTGCTGCTGATATTGCTCGTAGCACGAATGCTTTTTTGATAACCAATCCGGATCTGGTCATTGCCAACCTGGACAGGAGTGTTCAGTTTGATATTGAGCTGAATATCGGCAAGGGTAGGGGCTATCGTCCGGCGGAGGAGAATAAAAACCCCGATATGAGCTTTGGCGAGATTGCGGTGGATAGTATCTTTACTCCGATCAAGAATGTGAAATACTCGGTAGAGAACACACGTGTTGAGCAGCGCACAGATTATGAGCAGTTAATTCTGGATATATCTACGAATGGTACGATTGATCCGGACGATGCGCTCAAGCAGGCTGCTGGCATTTTGATCAAGCATTTCATGCTATTTTCAGATGAGACTATTCAGCTGAAAACTGCAGAGCCCAGTCAGCGCAAGGAGGTGGATGAGTCCTTTTTGCAGATGCGTAAGCTCTTGAAGACCAATCTGAGTGAGCTGGATCTTTCCGTACGCGCCTACAATTGCCTGAAGGCAGCTGAAATTCGCACGCTTGGAGATCTAGTTAGCTACAACATTGCAGATCTGCTCAAGTTCCGTAACTTTGGAAAAAAATCACTTAGCGAACTGGAGGAGCTAGTTGCTTCGAAGGGGCTAACATTCGGCATGGATGTAGCTAAGTTTAAGCTAGAAGAAGAATACTAAGATGAGGCACGGTAAGAAATTCAATCACTTAGGCCGTAAATCTGCGCATCGTAAGGCGATGTTGTCGAATATGGCAAGCTCGCTGATAGAGCATAAGGCAATACGTACTACTCTGCCCAAGGCTAGAGAGCTACGTAAGTATGTTGAGCCTTTGATCACAAAATCGAAGAATGACACGATGCATAGCCGCAGAACGGTGTTTAGCTACCTGCAAAACAAGTTTGCGGTTAAGGAGCTTTTTGGCGCTATTGCACCGAAGGTGATGGACCGTCCGGGCGGCTATACCCGCATTCTGAAGCTGGGACCGCGCCAGGGTGATAATGCCGAAATGGCATACATTGAGCTGGTTGATTTCAATGAGTTCTACACCAAAGGTAGTGCGAGCAGCAAGCGTCGTCGTAGCAAGAAGAAGGGCGCAAAGGATGAGGCTACAATCACAGCTGAAAAGCCTGCTACCTCGACGGATGTGCCGGTAGAAGTGGCTGAGGCCACGGATGCAGCAGCAACAGAGGAAGCTAAGAACGAATAGCCGTTCTGATCGAGCCCGGTTCATCAGTATGCGACTTTTGTTATGCCAGCTGATTCTGATTTTCTGTCTGACATTTTTCAGTAATGCTTGAATAATAAAAGGGATCCTTCGATCCCTTTTATTATTATCCAAACTCCCTGATTTCTGCCTAAGAATCTTAATTTCAGTCGATATTGCCCCATTTCAATGGGAATGGCCTAATCCTAATATTATATTATTATATAGGGGCTTGACTTACAAGGCATAGGAAATTGCCTTGTAAGTCAATGAATAACAGCAAGTTAAGTGCATGCAAGCAGAAAAAGATTCTGCAAGCATTCGTCATAGAGCTAACAGCCACTCAGGCCTCGAGTCTTTTGCAGATTAATCGGAACACAATAAATCGTTACTATCACTTTTTTCGTGAACAAATCTTAGTCCATCAAACCAAAGAATTTGAGCAACAAGTAGGAGAAATAGAGCTAGATGAAAGCTATTTTGGAGGCGTTCGGAAGGGGCTGAGAGGCCGATCAACTGTATACAAAAAGTGCCTGTGTTTGGGCTACTCAAGCGTGGAGGA
>JAJTIE010000042.1 GCA_021300195.1 Bacteroidota bacterium
GGCTACCTGTTGGGGGGAAACTCCTTTTCTGAAGCCGATGGGAACAAGACTGCACCGGGGAGAGGTGGTTCTGACTACTGGATAGCGAAGATAAATTCCCAGGGTGAGGTGCAGTGGGACCGCTCCTATGGCGGTAACGGTGGAGATCAGGTAGCTACGATGATTGCCACAGCCGATGGTGGCTACTTGCTGGGAGGAACTTCTGCTTCCGAAGTGGGTGGCAACAAAACCGCCCCTTACCGAGGTAACTTCGACTACTGGGTGGTGAAGCTCAATTCCCAAGGCGAGGTGCAGTGGGACCGCTCCTATGGCGGCACAGGCTATGATGAAATGGCAACCATGATTTCCACAGCCGATGGTGGCTACTTGCTGGGAGGAATCTCTTTTTCTGGAGCCGATGGGAATAAGACCTCCACCAATATAGGCGACTTCGACTACTGGGTAGTAAAAATAAGTTCCCAGGGCGAGGCGCAGTGGGACCGCTCCTATGGCGGCACAGGCTTTGATGACCTGGATGAAATATTTGCTACGGCCGACGGCAACTACCTGCTAGGGGGTACCTCCATTTCAGGTGTGAATGGCAACAAGACCGCACCCTTTAGAGGAGGGTTCGGCGACTACTGGGTAGTAAAGATAAATACCCAGGGCGTTTCGCAATGGGACCGCTCCTATGGCGGCACCGATAGTGACGGGCTGAACACCATGTTTGCCACGTCCGACGGAGGCTACCTGCTGGGGGGAATTTCCAGGTCCGAAGACGGCAACAAGACTGCACCCAGAAGAGGAGATTTATTTGGTGACTACTGGTTAGTCCGGCTGGAGGGCTGCGGTGCTACAGTCAGCATTACAGCAGCGGGCGGCGTACTTAGCAGCAGCCAAACTAATGGCAACCAATGGCTAAATAGTAGCAAAGCTGAAATAGCAGGCGCTACCGCCCAAGCTTACACGCCTACCTTCAATGGTACCTATTACGTTCGTTATACCAACGCCACCAGTGGCTGTGCCGTACTCAGCCCTGGCATCACTGTGACTAATCTAACTGACCCTACCGCCCGCACCGCCAGCCTGGCTGCCGGTGGCATCCAGCTGTACCCCAACCCCAGCCAGGGCCAGCTAAACGTAGCCCTAGCCACCCCCGGCAGCTACAGCCTGCAGCTGACCGACTTACAGGGCCGCGTAGTATACACCACCCAGCTGAGCGGCAGTGCCACTGGTACTACCACCACACTCCAGCTGCCCAGCCTGCCTGCAGGCCTGTACGCCGTGCAGATCAGCGGGGCAAATGGTACGCATAGCGGCAAGCTGAGTGTGCAGTAGGCTATAATAGCTATAAGCCTGTAACCGAAGGGGTCTGTGTCGGATAGATGCAGACCCCTTTTTTGTTTGGGAAACACACACAGGAGGCAGGAACGCTGCTGTGGCAGGGGCCAGACTGTCAACCGCTGAAGAACGGCCCTGCTGTGGCAGTACCAGGGCCAGATGGGCCAGGTGAATGCCCGTGCTTTTAAGGCTCCCTAGGCACTAGCCGTGCAGGGATTAGTGTGAGCAAGAGATCTGGTTTCTCTGGGTCATACGCACAGGTTACGCGTGGCGCTAGCCAGCTCTAGTAGGCGGCAATTTCCGCGTGCGAGATGTTGTTATACCTGTATTGTCCTCGCATGTTAGGGTCCACAGGGAACATTGCCGCGAGAACGGTTTTTGTGCTCCCAAGGGCGTACTCGCAATAGCTGCCGCCCGCCAGGGCCTAGCTGTAGCCCAGTATTTTCAGTACCTGCTTGCTGGTTTGCTCTTCGTTGAAGATCTCGAAGGCATAGCCGCCGTCGGTATTCTTGCGGATAAGCACATGGCGGGGGGTGGGGATGAGGCAGTGGTGGATGCCGCCAAAGCCGCTTAGGCTCTCCTGGTAGGCGCCGGTGTGGAAGAAGCCCAGGTACTGCACCTTGCGGGTTTTGGGCAGGAAGACCACATTTACGTGCGCATCCTCGCTGTAGTAGTCTTGGCTGTCGCAGGTTATGCCACCCAGCACCACGCGCTCGTAGCCCGCATCCCAGTTGTTTACCGGCAGCAGGATGTACTTTTGCCCCAGGGCCCATATATCCGGCAGGCTGGTCATCAGGCTACCGTTTATCATCAGCCATTTTTCGCGGTCATTCTGCATCTTTCGGCCTATCACACGGAACAGGATGCCCTGGCTTTCGGCCACGGTAAAGCTGCCAAACTCGGTAATCAGGTTGGGCTCGGGCACCTCATAAGACGCGCAAATAGCTTTTATGCGGCTCACAATCTCGCCGATCATGTACTCATAGTCGTACTCGAAGAAGAGGCTATTTCGATACGGCAGGCCTCCGCCTATGTTCAGCGTATCCAGGTGCGGGTTTATCTTCCGGAACTTGCAGTACAGGTTCACCACCTTTTCCAGCTCATTCCAGTAGTAGGGCGTGTCGTGTATGCCAGCCTGGGTGAAAAAGTGCAGCAGCGTAACCTGAAAGTTTGGGTACTGCGATATTTTGTCGCTATACAGGCTCAGTACATCGTCGGCCCGTATGCCCAGCCTGCTGGTATACAGGTGGTAGTCGGGCTGCTCTTCCACGGCTACGCGTATGCCTATTTTTTGGGGCTCGTCCAGCTCGTCGTCGTAGAAGAAAAACTCCTCCTTATTGTCCAGCACCGGAATAATGTTGGTAAACCCATCGTGGATAAGGTCTACAATGTGCTGCTTATAGGCCTCGCTCTTGAAGCCATTGCAGATAATGAGCACGTCTTTCGCGATCTGCCCTTTTTTCTCCAGTGCCTCGATAAGTGGGATATCGAAGGCCGAACTGGTCTCCAGGTGGATGTCATTTTTCAGGGCCTCCTCCAGCACGTAGCTGAAGTGGCTACTCTTGGTGCAGTAGCAGTAGGTATAGCGGCCCGAATACTTGTGCTTGCGGATGGCATCGTGAAAAAGCTTCTTGGCACGCTGGATATTCTCGGAAATAATGGGCAGATAGCTGAACCGGAGTGGGGTGCCGTAGGTTTCCAGCAGCTCCATCAGGTTGATGTCGTGGAAGTACAGCTCATCGTCTCGTACCTGGAAGCCGGCCTGTGGAAAGTCGACACTCTGGTTTATAAATTCAGCGTAATTCTGCATGGCATTCGCCTGCAAATATAGGGGCTAGTTTGGTTCCGCAATCGCCCCGCCGGGGCTGCAGGTGGCACAGCCCGGGGCAATCCGTCCACATCGGGCCGCTGCAAGGCCTGGGGTTTTCCACACCCTATTCTGAAAGGCTATTCGGGGATTATTTATGCACATTCCCTTGGCATGCGGCCCTCATTGGGGATATATTATAGGATTAGCTGAACCCTGCTACCTATGTTTTGGCACCGTGTATTAACCGTAGTTGCACTTGGGCTCCTGGGCCTGGGCCTCTATGCGCACTTCCACACCGAAGGCACACAGGCGCTGGCGGCCAGCGCCCATACAGAGGGATTCAGGCGGCAGCGCCTGCACCGGCCGGCCGGCCCTACCGTGCTGCAGGCCACAGCGGCACCAGAGTGGGAGGATGATAGTGTGCAGCAGGCATTTCAGGTGCCCATGCCCACCGGTCAGATGGCTAGCCTGGTGGTAGAGCAGGTATGGAAGCGGCTGCCAGCCGATGCGCCGATGCAACCCGCCCCCCCCTACCTGGCAAGCTATGTGCTGGAGCGGGATACCTTTCATTTTCAGAACTATACCACCCTGCGCCTGCCCAAGGGGGTAACGCAGCTGAGCCGCCAGCTGTACAAGGGCCTGCTGCCGCAGGTGGATGCCTATGCCCTACAGAGCACGCGCTTTGTGGGCTATGCCGCCGGGCTTTTCTGGTTCGAGCAGACCCTGGGCCTGCCGGGTGGCCCACCCTGGGAGGCCGTGTACGTAGGCCTGGATGCACAGGGAAACATCCTGAAAAAAGGGAAAAGCGGGCTATGCGATGGCGGGGTTCAGCTGAGTGCAGACCGTACCCAGCTACTCACCTGCCAGGGCACGCTCTCGCTCACCCGCCAGGTCTTCCGCTCGTTCCACGCGGCACCCACGGCGGCCGTGCGCTACCTGAATGACAGCCTGTACCTGGTGGTGGAGGACAATGCCAGCCCCTACCGGCCCAATGCCCGGCTGATGCACCAGGGGGGCGACACACTCATGCAGTTCCTTTTCCACGGCTACCAGCGGGCCGACCGATACGTGGCAGCCATCGCGCAGGTAGACCAGCGGCTCATCCTGATGGACCCCGAGGTGGGCGAGGTACTGGTGTGGGACCTGAAGCAACCCGAAGCACCCAAGCTAATCCCACTCGATAAGCTGAAGGCCTACAAAACCTTTCAGGAGGGGAAGCGCAGCCTGAGCTGGCCTTTCGCCCAGTGGACACACTGCGCCCTGTATCTGGACGAGCAGGGAATGCCAGCGGGCTATACGCTGGAATAAAAGTAGTGGTAAATTTGGTGGATTTACGGTAGTTTGGTGCTGGTGTGTGGGCTACACACGGGCCAACCTGTTCCCTATTTTGCAGCATGTATGGCAAGGTGATAGAGCCGAGGCCCAACATGCAAACGTAAACCTTGTACAGACGATCATACCAACGTATACGAGAAAATGAAACCATCGCGTAACGCTACCTTGCCTAAGCCCGTGCGCTACCAGCGGATGCCAGGTATGGCACTGGGCATGGTGCTTGTGTGCCTGCTGGCGGGCATACCTGCTGTGTGGGCACAGCAGCAGCCCACACAGCCCTGGCAGGCGGCTGAGGATGGCCCGCAGGCCGAGGCACTACGTGCCATGCTGGCTACGCTGCCCGGTGTACCACCTACAGACAGCGCCTATGTATACCAGCTTACACAAAAAGCGCGGATCTACCTGGAGCTGGATAGCTTCCGCCAGTGCCTGAATGTGCTGGCCGCCATAGCGCCGGATAGCACCCGGCCCACACTGGCGCTGGATCAGTACCTGCTACAGATAGCAGCCTACCATGGCCTGGCGCAGCACGACGAGGCCGAAACGCGGATTGTTGCCGCGGCACAGCTCTACCCCATGCAGTGGCGGGTGTACGATGCCGCCGCACGCACACACTGGGAGCAGGGCCATAACCACTATGCCCAGGCACTACCCGAGCTGGAAACAGCCCTGCACCTAAACCCCCTGAACAGCCTGCTGCTGTACAAGATGGGCCTACTCTACCTATCCGACCACCAGTACGCGCCCGCCACCTGCTACTTGCTGCTGTCTCTGCTTATAGAGCCGGGCAATAGCCGGAACCTGCGCACCATGAAGCTGATAGAGGAGATAAGCACAGCGGGCGATGCCATGGGGAACATGATGCCCGTAATGCCCTACCTGTACAAGCTGGAAGCGCGCATCCGCCAGCAGGAGGCACTGGCGCCCACCTACCCCATACAGGGCGAGCTAGGGGCCTATACCACCTGCCGCCAGGCAGACCTGATGCTGGATGCCCTGGGCAGCACACTAGGCAACGGAGATTTTTTCAGCCAGTATTATCTGCCATTCATCCGCCACCTGGCTGAGCCCAAGCTGCGCCGGTACCTGCCCCTGCAGCTGATGCGGGGCGTAGATGCCGAAAAGGTGCAGCAGCAGATAGAGGCCTACCGATCTACCGCCACGGCGCTGGCCGACGAGCTACGCACCTATGTATCGGGCGAGGCAGGGGTGCGCACCCTGCAATATGAGGGACAAACCTACTACGTAGCCCTGCGCTACCCGGATGGCACACCGCGCAAGCTGTATGCCCAGGCGGCACTTACCGAGCAGGGATACCAGTTCTGGGGAGACTACCGCAGCTTCCACCCCACGGGCAAGCTGCACGCACGCGCACACGCCCTGCAGGGGGGCAGCTTCGACGGGCCGTACGAGCTGCTGTATGAGGCCAATGGCCGCGTGAAGGAGCGAGGCCATTTTGCCAACGGCCTACGCCAGGGCAGCCTGCACACCTACCACCCCAATGGGCAGCCCCAGTGGGTGATGTACATGCAGGAGGGCAAGATAACTGGGCCCGTGCGGCAGTACGGCCCCGATGGCAAGCTACTGGCCGCCCGCCCAGCTGCGGCAGCGGCCCCCTACGAGCCAGACGACCAGCCCTAGCAGCGTGCCACCCAACGGCGACGCGGGGGGGGGGGCTGATGGGGGCAGCTAAGCCTCTAGCAGGCTGCCATCCTTCAGCCGGATGGTTTCGCGTGCATACAGCGCTATGTCCTCCTCGTGCGTTACCAGGATGATGGTGTGCCCCTGGCGGTGCAGCTCATCCAGCAGGGCCATGATCTCGTAGCTGGTTTTCGAGTCCAGGTTGCCCGTAGGCTCATCGGCCAGCAAGATGGCCGGGTGGTTGATAAGGGCACGCGCCACCGCCACCCGCTGGCGCTGGCCGCCGCTCAGCTCGTTGGGCCGGTGGTGCAGGCGGTCTGCCAGGCCCACACTGGCCAGGCATGCTGCCGCCCGGGCCAGGCGCTCCTTTTTGCCCAGGCCAGCATACACCAGGGGCAGAGCCACGTTCTCCAGCGCACTCAGGCGGGCCAGCAGGTTGAAAGACTGAAACACAAAACCAATCTCTTCATTCCGCACACGTGCCAGCTCGTGGTCTTTCATCTGGCTCACATCTCGCCCATTTAGCACATAGCGGCCACTGGTGGGGCTGTCCAGGCAGCCCAGTATATTCATCAGCGTGCTCTTTCCGCTGCCGCTGGGGCCCATAAAGGCTACGTAGGCATTGTGGGCTATACGCAGGCTAATGTCGCGCAGGGCGTGGATCAGCTCCCCGCCCATTTTGTACTGCTTGCTGATGTGCTCTAGCTCGATAACCGCCATACTGCAAGTATACGCAAGTGGGCCCTACTTGCCTAGGCAGCTTTTGGCACCAGGCCACCCATACAGCACGGCATTCTGCTAACTTTGCAGCCTACGCTTAGCCTCCCTCCTATGGACATTATCCAGCACCTGCAGCAGCAGGCCAGCCAGCTAATCAGCCAGCTGTACCAGCACACCCTGGCACCCGAGGAAATACTGGTGCAGCCCACCCGAAAGGATCAGGCGGGCGACTACACGGTGGTACTCTTCCCCCTGACCAAGCTGCAGCTGGCCCCCCTGCCCACACTGGGGCAGCAGCTGGGCGATGGCCTGAGCCTACTGCCCGAAGTGGCGCGCTACGAGCTGGTAAAGGGCTTTCTGAACCTGACGATAAGCGATGCCTACTGGCTACGGCTGCTGCTGCACCTGCAGCAGGCGGGCACCCAGTGGCTAAACCTGCCCCCCAAGGCCGAAAAGGCCGTGGTGGAGTACAGCAGCCCCAATACCAACAAACCCCTGCACCTGGGCCACCTGCGAAACAACTTCCTGGGGGCCGCACTGGTAAACCTGCTGCGGGCAGCCGGCTACCCCACCCGGGCGGTAAGCCTGTATAATGACAAGGGCATCCATATATGCAAGAGCATGCTGGCCTGGCAGTGCTACGGCCAGGGCGAAACCCCCCAAAGTAGTGGACTGAAGGGAGACCACCTGGTGGGCAAGTACTATGTGCGCTTCGACCAGGAGTACCGCAAGGAAGTAGCCGCCCTGGTAGCACAGGGCATGGAGGAAGAACAGGCAAAAAATGAGGCACCCCTGATGCAGGACGCCCGCCAGCTGTACCGAGACTGGGAGGCGGGCAAGCCCGAGGTAATAGCCCTGTGGCAGCAGATGAACAACTGGGTGTATCAGGGCTTTGAGCAGACCTATGCCCGTATAGGCGTACAGTTTGACCAGTACTACCACGAGAGCGACACCTACCTGCTGGGCAAGCAGATTGTGATGGAGGGGCTGGAGAAAGGCATATTCTACCGGCAGGCAGATGGCTCGGTGTGGGTAGACCTGACAGACATAGGCCTGGACCAAAAGCTGCTGCTGCGCAGCGATGGCACCAGCCTGTACATGACCCAGGACCTGGGCAGTGCCGACCTGCGCTACCACGACCACCACATGCACCGCAGCATCTACGTAATAGGCAATGAGCAGGACTACCACATGACGGTGCTGAAAGAGATCCTGAAACGCCTGGGCCGCCCCTATGCCGAGGGTATACACCACCTGAGCTATGGCATGGTAGACCTGCCCAGCGGAAAAATGAAAAGCCGAGAGGGCACCGTGGTGGATGCGGATGAGCTGATAGACGAAATGATAGAAACCGCCCGCACAGCCACCGAAGAGCTGGGCAAAACCGAGGGCATGGAAACAGCCGAGCTGGACAAACTGTACAGCATGCTGGCCCTGGGGGCACTAAAGTACTACCTGCTGAAGGTGGATCCCGGCAAGCGCATGCTCTTCAACCCACAGGAGAGCATCGACTTCAAGGGGCACACAGGCACCTTTATCCAGTACACGCACGCACGCATCCACGGCATACTGCGCAGGGCGCTGGCCGACCGGCCGGGGCTGCTGGCCGAGGCCACCCAGTACGAGGGCCTGAGCCTGCACCCGCTGGAGCGCGAGCTGCTGCACCGCCTGCAGGCCTGGCCACGCCTACTGGCCGAGGCCGCTGCCACCTGCAACCCCGCCCTGGTAGCCCAGTATGCCTACGACCTGAGCCGAGACTACAGCCGCTTCCACTACGAGGTGCCGGTGCTACGTGCCGAGGGGGCCACCCTGGCCCTGCGCGTGCAGCTAAACGCCCAGGTGGCGGCCCACCTGGCCCACGCCCTGGCCCTGCTGGGCATACCTGCCCCCACCCGTATGTAGCGGCCCAGGCCGCCCTGGATGCCTGGCACCGGGTGTATAAGCACACAAAAAGGCCCGCACTATTCGTACGGGCCTTTTTCTTTTAGGCAGCATCTACTAACCAGAGCCTACTGCACGCTCAGCTTGCCGCTGTAGGTGCCACTGGCACCGGCTACCTGTACGCTGTACAGGCCGGGGGCCAGGCTGGGCAGCTGCAGGCTGGTGGTAGTACCACCGGCACTGCTACTTAGGGTAGTGGTGTATACCACGCGGCCCTGTGGGTCGGTCAGCTGCAGGCTGTAGCTGCCGGGGGTGGCCAGGGCTACGGTCAGCTGGCCCTGTGTGGGGTTGGGGTACAGCTGGATGCCGGCGGCGGCTAGGCTGGCGGTGCGGGCGGTGGTACTAGCCACAAAGCTGATGGCGTTGCTCACCTGGTAGTCGCCGTTGGCATCTACGTAGCTGAGGTAGTAAGTGCCGCTGGCATCGGGGGTGAAGGTGGCGCTGGTGGCACCCACTATGGGCTGCAGATTGGCATCCAGCCACTGGATGGTTGCGGTGTTAACGCCTGCCGGAGCGCTGAGGCTATTGCTGCCAGCTGTTTGAACAACCTGAACGCTGCTGTTTATGGCATATGCGGTGGCTTTCACAGAGGCTACGGCACTCATGCAACCATTGTTGCTCATAATACGGGCGTAGAAAGTCGCCGTCTCACCTGCCTGCAGTGTGTAGGCAGGGCTGGTGGTACCAGGATTGCCGAAACTAGTGTTATCGCTGCTCCACTCCAGCTGTTGGCCTGCCTCCAGGGTACCGCCGTAGGTAAACTGTACGCTGCCGACTCCCTGGCGTGCTTGGTCGGCTATTGCGGGAGCGGCAAGCGGGACACACTGGCCATGCACCCGGGCGATACTTCCTCTGGGGGAACCGTTGTAGGACGTAAAATCGCCGCCTATCAGCACCTTACCATCTGACTGTATCACGATGGCGCTAGCCAAACCGTTCAAGCCTGTACCGGGATTAAAGCCGACATCCAGGCTACCGTCTGCGTTCAGGCGGGCGATGTAGTTACGGGCCGTGCCGTTGTAGGTAGTGAAGTCCCCCCCTATCAGCACCTTGCCATCTGACTGTAGCACGAGGGTATTAATTGAACTGTTCGCTCCCGTACCGGGGTTAAAACCGGCATCCAGGCTGCCATCGGCATTCAGGCGGGCGATGCGGTTACGGGCCGTGCCGTTGTAGGACGAAAATCCACCACCTATGAGCACCTTTCCGTCGGGCTGAAGCGCAATGGTTTTAACAGACCCCCCATAAGGTCCATTAGTTGTTCCGGTGCCCGGATTAAAGCTCGCATCCAGACTGCCGTCAGCATGAAAGCGAGCGATTCCATTACGAGACACGCCGTTGTAAGAAATAAACTGCCCGCCTATTAGCACCTTGCCATCTGACTGTACCACGATAGCATTAACTGAGCCGTCTGCTCCCGTACCAGGGTTAAAGGTAACATCCCGGCTGCCGTCGGCATTCAATCGCGCAATGCGGAAGTAGGGCTTGTTATACTCGGGGACAAAGTCACCGCCTATCAGCACTTTGCCGTCAGGCTGAACAGCGAGGGCCCTCAGTTCATAATTTGGCCCGTCCCAATCAAAAGAGACATCCAAACTGCCGTCGGCATTCAGGCGGGCGACGTGGGTGCGGAAGATACCGTTGTAGGATCTAAAATTGCCGCCTATCAGCGCTTTTCCGTCGGGTTGCAACGCAATGGTGGAAATGTATCCCCCACCGGGAAACTCGTCTATAGCCGTACCGGGATCAAACTCAGAGTCTAAGCTGCCATTGGCATTCAGACGCGCAATACATCTCCTAGCCGAGTCATTGTACAAGGTGAAGTAACCGCCTAACAGCACCTTGCCGTCGGACTGAAGGGCGAGGCAATTTAGCCACCCTCTAACTACCCCCTTTCCAGGACTAAAAGTGAAATCCAGACTACCATATGAACTTAAACGGGCGATTCGATTGCGTCCTGATTCGTTGTGGGTTGTAAAGTCCCCACCAATTAGCACCTTGACAACTGGCCCGTCAGGTTGAAGGGCCAGGGCATTAATCTGATCATTTAGCCCCGTGCCTGTAGGAGTAAAAA
>JAJTIE010000043.1 GCA_021300195.1 Bacteroidota bacterium
CAGTACGCTGCCGGCGGCGATGGTCAGGGTGGCGCCACTACGTACATAGATATCGGTAGGCAGGCTGTATACCCCGGCAGGCAGGCTCAGGTTAGCAGCGATCTCCAGAACGCTTACCCCATTGATGGTAGTTGCGCTTATGCCGGTGTAGCTTCCATCCAGGGTAGCGGTGGGGGCAGCATAGGTAGCGGTCTGGGGGCTCCAGTTTACCCAGCTCTCGCCCACCCAGGGGGTAGCAGCAGCAGGGTCTACGGCACCTGCATAGGCAACATTGGTAAAGAAGGCATCGAGACCCGTGAAGTTCGCCTTGGTGGCGATCTCAGAAGTGATACGAGGCTTAAAGTTAGCAGGGGCCAGCGTGCCAAACAGATCTGGCAGGCCCGCCGTAGCGTTAGTGGTGTAGCGCAGGTTGCCGGTCTGGGCTACCGCGCTACTCACCAGCAGGGCTAGTAAGAAGAGAGATAAACGTTTTTTCATAGTTACAACAGGTTTTAATCCTTTTGATAATTGACAGCAAAGTTCGGAGGCCAGACTTGGTTTTCTGTTATGGCAGCTTTAAGCTTCCGTTACCGATAAAAAAAAGAGCGGTCTTTCACCGCTCTTCCTTAGCCTGGCCACTGCCAGGCAGGGGTCGTGCAGCTAGTGTTTATTTTTCCCGAGGCTGGGGCTGTAGGTTCATAGAAAAGCCCACGGTCAGGTAGGGTTGCTCAAAGTAGCGGAGGATGGATCGGTCGTCGCCATTGCGCTGGCCCGTGTTGTCGCCATTGGTGTCTTGCACCTGGATGAACTCGGCGTTCAGAATGTTCTGCATACCCACGTTGGCCGAGAACCAGCGGTTGATGTCCTTCCGGAGGGTAAAGTCCAGCAGGTGGCGGGGGGTATTGAAGATGGCGGGGTCGTTTACGTTGCCCACAAAGGCGATGTTTGGGCCCACCACATTGTACTGCACACTGGTACCCAGGCCCAGCTTTTCGTTCTCGTAGTATAGTCCGGCGTTGATCACATAGGGGGCTTGGCCCTGCAGAGGGCGATCGGCATTGTCGCCCAGCAGAGTCTTGAGGGCCTGGTCCTTAATCTCTACACGCGACCGGATAAGGGCGGCATTGCCAATGAGGGAGAAGTTCCTGAACGTAGAGTCGATAAAGCCCAGGTTTTTTCGTATTTCCACCTCTACGCCAAAGCTCTGGGCGCGGTCTGCGTTGATCAGGTTGAATGAGTTCAGCTGGGACCGGGGGTCCAGGAAGTACTCGATGGGGTCGGTAAAGTCTTTATAGAAGCCGCCCAAGGTGATGAGGTCGCCCAGGGTGGGGTAGAATTCGTAGCGAAGCTCGTAGTGGTTGATGGTAGCCGTCTTCAGCGCGGGGTTTCCGGCACGTAGCTGGTTGTACTCAAAAATGTAGAATTCGAAAGGTGCCAGCTCGCGCAGCTCGGGGCGGTTCAGGGTCTTGCTGTAGCTGCCGCGCAGGCTGTGCTGGTCGCTAAAGCGGTAGGTAAGGGTAGCCGTAGGCATCCAGATATCGAAGGGATTATCTACCTTCAGCGGATCACCGCTGGCACCATTGCCTATTTCAGACTCGAGGGTCTGCACGCTGCTTTCGTAGCGTGCGCCGCCAAATACCCTCAGGCGGGCGGTGATGGGCAGGCCTACCGCCAGGTAACCGGCATAGAGTTTTTGGTCGGCGGTATACGAGTCCTGGGGCTGAGTCAGCTCCTCCAGCTGCAGGCCGCCGTTGGCACGGTACTTGTCGGGGGCATAGCCGTAGGCAAACACGTTGGTGCGATACAGCTGGTCTCGCTCCACCCGCAGCTGGCTAAAGTCGCCAAACACATTGTTGGCCCCCGGCCGGTACTGGATGCCCAGCAGGCGCGAGTCGAAGTTCCGGTCTTTGGCCTCGTAGTAGAAGCCATACTTCAGCTCGGCATCGCGCTGCAGAAACTTGAAGGCGGTGGTGAGGTTAACCAGCCCGATGTAGGTATTCTCCGTGTTTTCGGAATAGAAACGGCTGCCGGTTTCGCGCGAGCCTACCTGGGCCGTCGCATTCAGGAAGAAGTCCGTAGAGTCTATCGGGCGTATCAGCACATACTGGCGCCAGTCGGGGATGTTCTTGTTGGCATAATTGTAGGCCGCTGTCCACTCTATCTTGGTGCGCAGAGCCTCACTCAGGTCGTGCTCGCCACTTAGCTGGCCGCTGTAGATGCTGTTGATCTCCTGGCTAAAGGAGTAGCGTGCCTCCTCAGCGGCGTTGTCCTCCAGGTTGCCACCCAGGCGTACCACGGTTTGCTTGGCGTTATTCTGGCTAAAGAGGTTGCGAAAATAAAGCTTGTGGTTCTTTCGCTCATCCAGCACCGCAGACCAGTTGTGCAGAATGCCAATGGAGGTGGTGTGGGTATAATTTTTGTCGTCAAACTCAAATAACTTCCGCTCCGTACCGGCATACTCATCCCGCTCCACATCAAAATACTGGTGGGCGTTGCTATAGCGCAGGATGGTGCTGGTACCGATCAGTGCCTTGCCCACGGGGAAGCGGGTACCATAGCCCATGCTGGCCCGCACATCGGGGCCAATGGTAGATACCTTGGTGTCCAGGTCGTTGCTCAGCTGCTTGCCCAGCTCGGCCCGCTGCGTCGCATTGAAGCCACTGGCGTTGCGCACCGTTCCTTTTTCGGGGAAGCTGCCGGGTAGGTCGTTGTCGCCATTGTAGAGGCCCAGGGCGAAGCCGCCCGGACGGTCGTGGTTCAGTGCCTCCTGGCCAGTGGTGCCAAAGCGCCAGCTGCCAGAGAGGCTGGCTGTTACCGTGTTTTTTTCGGGTACATTCCGGGTATAGATGCGCACAATGCCGCCGCCCATATCTGCATACAGCTCGGGGCTGGGGCTGCGGTACACGGTTATGCGGTCCAGCATACTGCTGGGCACAATGCCAAAGTCAAAAGCCCGGCGATCAGTCTCGGTGCTGGGGGCTATTACGTTGTTCAGCATCACCACATTGTAGCGCTCGCTCAGGCCCCGTATGTTTACAAAGCTGCCGCCCTGTAGCGTAACACCGGATACCCGCCGGATGGCGTCTCCAGCACTACGGTCTTGGCTCAGGTTCATCTGCTGCTGGCTGATGCCGGTTACCACCACATCGCTCATCTTGATGTCGCCTATCAGCGCTACGTCGTTGGTAATAGCCACGCGCTCACCCTTGATGGTGATGGTGCCTATTTCCGCAGCCTGGTCCTGCATTTTCAGGTTCAGCTCTGTAAGCTTTCCCGCACTTACCTGTACGCCCGGAATGGTGTCGGCCAGATAGCCGCCGTATTGAAAAACAAGGGTATAGTTACCGGCAGCCAGGTCGGTTATCGAGTAGTTGCCGTCGAAATCAGACTCGGCACCCTTCGTACTGTTGATCACCCGGATGTATACTCCGATGAGGGGATCTCCGGTACTCTGGTCAGTTACCTGGCCGCGTATGCCGCCCTGTGCATACAGGTGCGAAGAGAGTAGACAGGCTAGTACAGCGAGTAAAATGTAGCGCATGGGGTGTGGTAAGTAGCAGGGTGTACTTTGGCGTGCAAAGTAAATTCATCCCCTACTCCCCTCATACACCCCGGCCGACAGAACAGGCAGGCTTAACAAAATCATAACCCAGCTGCTCTTTTGTCTTAACCTGGTTCAGGCTCGCCTACCTCAGGCTCTGCTGCACAATGTCCAGCACCTGCGCCAGCTCTGGCTTGCCCAGGTAGTAAAACGTGTTCTTGCCCTCGCGTGAAGAGCCCAGCACGCCCTTATCCTTCAAGATGCCCAGGTGGTGAGAAGCAACCGCCTGCTCCAGGCCCAGGGCTCCGTAGATTTGCGTAACGGACATCCGTCCCTCGCGCTTCAGTAGGTACAGGATGGCCATGCGCATAGGATGCGCGATAGCCTTTAGCGTGTTGGCAGCCAGCTCCAGCCCGCGGGCATCCAAGTCATTCTGAAAACCAGTATTATTCTGCATTTCTTTTGTGTGCATGTCTAAAATTCCTCTTTACTATACCAAATTAAGCATCTGTTTGGGAACACATGTAACTATTTAGACTAAACGGTACAAAAAGTCGTTCAAGTTGTCGCTTTAGGCCTGATAGCGGTGAATACTCAGGGTAGGCGCAGGTCCATGCCCTGCTCTACCGCTGGCTTATCGGTGCCCAAAACTCCTGGTATCGCACCCGCAAAGCATTGGGGTTACATTTCTTACAAAGCGGGTGAGTGGGTATAGCCAAGGGGGTAGCCCTGCCGACTAGTCGGGGGCTATCCTTATGCAAAATAGCGCCGCCGGGGGTGCTGCAAGCGGGGCACTAAGCCGGCTGCCCGATCGGCTAGCAAAACCTGGCCAGACCCTGGTTTTGCGCATTCCTGAAGATCCGAAATCCCCCCTGCCTGGATTCGTACGCATCTTCTGCAAAGCAGGTACGCACTTTTGTTGAATTTTCAATCTTGGTCTATTTTTTTGTTAAATGCTTAATGATTATGTGTCTCAGTAAGGCTATATTCGCATAACACAAACCAATTTTCAATCATAATGAACGCCGTCAACTACCAATCAAGTGTGCCGATGCACAAAAACATCGAGGCCTTTATCGAAAAGCAGAAAAGCGACTTTGATAAGATTCGCCTCCTTCGCCAGGATATACTTGGCTGCCTGGCCATGCATGTGTATGCCATGATGCGGAAGGAAAAAACCGTGAACCTGCTCTTCCTGTGCCCAGACAATAGCTGCCGTAGCCAGCTGGCACAGGTATGGGCACAGGTGGCTGCCTGGCACTATTTTGGCCACAGCTGCTCCATTACCAGCCATAGTGGGGGCAGCATACCCGGGTCTATCCTAAAGGAAGCGATTGAGGCCCTGGAACGTGTGGGCTTTACTGCCAGCCCCAGGTGTGCCGATGCAGATTCAGTTTACCAGCTACTTACAAGCCTGGGCTCACCCGGCATCTGGTGCCACAGCAAGCAGGGCAGTAGCACGGTGCCCAAGGCCGAGCCGCACATTGCGGTGCTTACCTGTAGCCCCATGGAGGCCGGCAGCTTTGCCCACACGGGATCCACGCTGCGCTTCCTGCTACCTATGATGGATCCAAACCTGGCCAATGCCAGCGCACAGGCATCCTTTTACGACCGCTACAATGCAGAAATAGCCCACGAGATGCTTTTCCTTTTCCACAAGGTGAAAGAGCGGGGACTAAAACTGGCCGCTTAATCCTGCGCCAAATGCCATCGGGCAGTTCCCCTTTACAAACAAACCACAAACTTCTTCTCCTTCTGAGAATCGTCTTCTTTAAGATCCAGACAGTCTGAAAAGAAACAAATCGCCGGAACAAACAAAAAGCATCTACAAGCAAAAACAAGCTGTACGCCATGGAATCTTTTTCATGGCTACGGTTTTTTAAACCGTACAGAAGAGCAGTAGCCAAAATATGCGCAGGAGAGGTGCTGACAAGTGTATACAAAAGGGACATAAATCTCGGTGGTATGAAAGAGCAGAGCGGGCCGGAGAAACGCGAGCAGCTAAAGCAGGCCTACCTACAGGAACTCAGGGCCAGAAAAAAGGCCCTGGATGGCCAGCGCGGCCAGCAGTACCTGCAGCAGATAGAACGTGCCCTGGCCGAAATGAGCCTGGCCCTGGAGGCCGACGACAGCGACCAGTGGATTGCGCGGCTAAATAGCCAGTCGCTGGTAGAGGAGGCCAAACCAGGCATGCTGCCCGAAAGGCAGGCACACGAGACCAACGCGCCGAACACGCCACCAGTGGCCGAGAACCCAGCCCAAAGCACCGCCCCAGGCATGGCAAAAGACCCGCCACCTGCACCCGGAAACCTGGCTGAGGAAGTGCGGCAGCACCTGGAAGCAGCCCTGCCACTACCCGAAGAAGAAGCCCTGGGCCAGCCTGGCACCAAGACGCTGGGCGACCAGGAGCAGTAGCGCACACAGCACTGAACCCAGAGGGAGCTAAGAGGCGATAGGCAGCACAAAGCTGAAGGTACTGCCCACGCCGGGCTCGCTGCGCACCTGCAGCTCGCTTTCCATCTGGCGTAGCAGGCTGGCTACAATAGACAGGCCCAGGCCTGTACCTCCTTTCTCGCGAGAACGATCAGTATCTACCCGGTAGAAGCGCTCGGTAAGCAGTGGCAGGTGCTCTGCGGATATGCCCAGGCCGGTATCTTGCACATACAGCTCTACCCCCCCCTGCTGCAGGCGTGCCCCCATGGCCACCTCGCCCCGCTCGGTATACTTCAGGGCATTGCTCAGCAGGTTTTCCAGGATGCGCAGCAGGGCATCGGGGTCGGCCCACACTTGGGTTTCTGCGTCGGGCGCCTCCATGCGCAGGCGAATGCCCTTCCGGGCAAAGGCATCCTGAAAGTCGGCCACCCGGCCCTCTATCAGTGGCCGCAGGGCTATCTGCTCCGGCCTTAGGGGCAGCTGGTCCAGCTCCGAGTTTTGGAGTGCCAGGATGTCCTTTACCAGCGCAGCCATCCGCTGCTGGTGTCGGCGGATAACGGCCAGGTACTGCTGCCGGGTTTCCACATCGTCTATCTGTAGCTCCAGCATTTCCACCGCACCACTCAGGGCATGCAGGGGGTTGTTCAGCTCATGGGCCACATCCTGGTAAAACCTCCCCTGGCGCTCATACAGCTGCTTCAGGCGCACGTTGTCCTGGCGCAGGTTTCGGCTCACGTGGTTCAGTGCGCGCACAATCATGCCGATCTCATCCTTGCGCTTGCTGTCGCGTTCCAGCAGTTCGGGGCTGCGGTCGGCCAGCTTTTCCAGCACATTCTTGATGCGCACAATGGGGCGGGTAACGGCTACGGCAAAAAACACGCTGGCCAGCACCACCAGGCCCACAGTAATAAACATGGCCTGGTAGATAATCCAGCGGATGGGGCGTAGCTGGTCTAGCACATGCGCCTTGGTGGCCTGCAGCCGTACGGTACGGCCATGCTGGCTGTACTGGGCATACAGGTGCTCATCCGTCTCCCACATGCGGCTGGGTAGGGGTGTATCCAGCAGCTGTAGCCTGTAGCCGTGGGCCCGCACCATGGGCTGCAGGGTTTTGTCTCCGTCTGGCCGGGAGAGCATGTGCCGTGCCAGGCGGTGCATTTTTTGCTGCTCGGCGCGGAACATGTAGTCGCGTATAAACAGGATGGAGTAGCCGATGGTGAAGGTAATGGCCAGCACCATAATGCCAATGAGCAGCCAGCTAAGGCGCCTGCTAAGCCTCCGCATAGGCTGTGGGGTCTACACCATAGCCTACGCCGCGTACGGTATAGATCATACCGGACAGGGGCCCCAGCTTGGAACGCAGGTTCTTCATGTGGGCATCCACCGTGCGCTCATTCAGGCCCTTCTGCGCACCGGGGTCTAGCAGGCTCAGCAGCTTGGCGCGGCTGTAGGCCTTGTCCGGGTCGGCCAGCATCAGCTCCAGCACCTGGTACTCGGTGGGCGTCAGCTGCAGGGATTGCTCCGCCAGATACGCCTGCTGAAACTCGGGCTGTAGGCGCAGGGGGCCATAGTGCCGCTCGGGGGCGGGTCCGTCTGTGGGGCGGGATATGCGGTTCAGCAGCCGCTGCACATGGGCTGCCACCAGGGCCAGGCCCGCAGGCTTGCGTATATAGGCATCTGCCCCCTGTGTCAGGCCCTCCACTACATCACTCTCGCGGTCTCGGGCTGTGAGCATTATTACAGGCAGACCCTTTAGGTGCGGGGTATGGCGCAGGGCCTCCAGCAGCTGGTAGCCGTCCAGGCCTGGTACCATTACATCCAGTATGGCCAGGTCTACCTCCAGGGCGGGCAGCTCGCGGGCACAGGCGTCCCCGCTGGTATACCAGCGTACGGTATAGCCCTGGCGCCGCAGGTAGTCTCGCAGTAGCATCCCGGCATCGGGCTCGTCTTCTACCAGCAGCAGGGTGTTGGGTATAGATGGCGTCATAGAGAATGGGATAATGAAAGCGGAATTTGATTGCCCATAATAGCAATCCCGAAAGAAATTCGGTAGTCTCCACCCAAGATTCACAGAAGATTCACAGGCCTGTAGCCCGCCGCTACGTCACGGCGGTTGCAGCGGCGGGCATATTGCGCGGCTGCCAGCGCCACCAGCACCGGCCCATACACCAGCACAAAGCGTGGCTGAATGGGCACCCCCAGCAGCAGCAGGGCTAGCGGCAGCAGTACGAACCCTGTGGGCGCACGCAGTGCACGGCGCCAGCAGCCCAGGGCCACCAGCAGCAGGGCCACCAGTGTGTACATACCCAGTGCCAGGCGCTGCCAGCTGGCCCGCTGCCAGGCGGCGGGCTGCCGGGCCAGCTGCTGGCGGTAGCCATACAGCCGGTATACCAGCTGGTCCAGCTCGCGGTACTCGGCAGCCTGCACCGGGCGATACGCCGGCAGGTGCCGATACTCTAGCCAGGGGTGGCGGTACAGGGCACGCAGGTTATCGGCCAGCAGCTGGCCATGCACCTGCAGTGGGGGGTAGGGGGTGAGGGCCGCCAGCTCTGCATCGGCCTGCTGCCAGGCCTGGGCAGGGCTTTGGCCACGGGCAATGAGCTGGCTACGGCGCAGGTGCAGGGCCCATTCGCCCAGCTGGTAGCGTGCCCGGGGATAGCGCTGCCAGTGCCCGGGCCGAACCCGCTCCAGGCTATCGCGCTGCTGCCGCAGTAGCCGGGCCAGCGGGCCGGGGGCGGCCTGCTCGGGGGCCAGGGCACTGGCATTGTCCCACAGCCGCTTGCCCTGCACGGGGTAGTGGTGGTGGCCCTGCAGCCGGTGGCCCAGCTGCTCTATCCCCACCACCAGGCCCAGGGGGAGCAGGAGCAGGGCCAGGCTATGCCCAACTCCGGATCGGGCTCGCCAGCTGCGCAGGCCCACCCACACCGCCACGGCGGGCAGGCTGAAGAGTGCCTGGTACCGAAACAGAAAGGCCAGGCCCAGCAGCAGCCCCAGCTGCCAGGCCGGGGCGCGGCGCAGCAGGGCCGTAAGCAGCAGCAGCAGGCTGGCCATAAACAGTGCCTCGCTCTGTAGCGAGAGCAGCAGGTAGGCAGGCAGGGGGTCTAGCCCCAGCCAGAGGGACGGGAGCAGGGCCACCCAGCCCCGGAGGCGCAGGCCGTAGTGCAGCAGGGCGGCCAGGCATAGGGCAAAGGCCAATGTCTGAAGCAAGACGGGCAGGTAGGCCGATGGCCACAGCCTGTGGCACACGGAAAGGAACATATTGGTGCCGGGGGGGTGCAGGGGGTGCCAGTGCAGGGCACCGGTCAGGTAGTAGTGCAGGTCGGGCTCGTACTGCGGGCCGGCCAGCAGCAGGTAGCCCCACAGCGGCAGTAGCGTGGCGAGGGCCAGCCACCAGAAGGCGTATCGACCAGGGTGGGTGGCGGGGCGGCGCATGCCCCAAGTTAGGGCTTTGTGCGCTGCTAGAAGGGTAAAATTTATCTCTTTGCGTACGCACACGCTGGGTACAGCGCAACTCTAGCTAGCAAAGCCAATCGACTACTAGGCTACGCTGCCTGCATGGGCAAGGGGGTTAAGTACCTACCAAGTACCCTAAAGGAAATCTAAGTGCTTACGTATGCGATCTATATCAGTTTTATAGACTGGGTCGATGGAAGTAGCCTGGCAGTAATCGTGATAAGCATCCGCATATTTTTCCTGCATTTCATAGATTAATCCACGATTATGATAGGCAACTGCATAATTGGGGTCTATCTCTGTAGCACGGCTGTAGTCGGCGATTGCACCTATGCTGTCCGTTTTACGCTTCGCATTACCACGTGTGAAATAGGCCAAAGCATTATTGGAATCTAGCTCGATCGTCCGATTATAGTCGGCTATTGCACCTTTATTATCGTATCGCGTAGCCTTCATTTTTCCACGCATGTAGTAGGCCGATGCATAACCAGGATCCAGCTTTATTGCCTGGCTGTAGTCGCTAATTAGGCCTACGCGTCGAGCACGGTTCGTTTGGATATATTTTAAGTTAGCACGCAAAAAATAGGCTAGCGCACAATCTGGAGCCCTTTCAATCGCCCAGTTGTAGTCGGCTAGTGCGCCTTCATACTCGTATCGATTATGATTCATGTTTCCACGTATAAGATGGGCGGTTACAGGGTAATATATAAATAAATCAGGATGATTATCTAGCAAAATAAAAGCTTTCTCATAAGCCTTTTCATGAGTTCCAGTTGTGTAATTTTCTATGAGAAGCGCACTTATAATTAGAAAAATAAATAATGAGTCCCATGCTTTGTTCCCTGTTAAAATTGAATCTAGTTTTTCAGAAATCGTCTCCTCGTAAGTACCATTCACTAATTCAAAAGCCCCTTCTACCTGCTTACGCATGGTCGGATATTTGGCAAATAATGCTTGTACTTTATCCTCTACTTGTTGTTTTCGGTAGTCCCGCCACCACGCCATGTACTTTGGCCCCAGGGTTAGCTCGTACAGTTCTTGTACCAGGCTCTCTTCATCTGTGTGACTAGCCTTCTTCATGTCTAACGGGATTGAGGGATTCCTACCTTGGCACTAGAATGGTTAAACCCACAGTAAACACTCGACGCAAGACACCAGCGAGAATGTAGCCCACCCATAGGCGTTTGGGTGTATTGTCACCCGACCCAATCCGCCCCACAGGCCGTAGGGGTTGCGGTGCTCAGGAGGGGGTTTTGCCAACCTTCATCTGCTTGCTCTCGGGCGCGTGGGCTACCAGCTGCTGCTGGTTGTCCAGCACCTCTTGCAGCACCTTTAGCACATCGGGGCCGGGTTCGTTGTGGTTCAGTTTTTCCAGGGTCAGGGCTTCTATCATGGATCGGAAGCCAAATTGTAGCTGCAGCCGGCGCAGGTACTTCTCGTAGCGCAGCATGATCCAGGCCTCCAGGGTACGCTCTATGCGGGTGGCCCAGGGGGCGGGCAGCAGGGCGGTGCACCAGCCGAAGAGGTGGCCAAAGTAGTAGAACCAGCGTGCGTACCAGATGGGGCGGCTGCGGCGGCGGCGCAGCAGGTCGTTCAGGAAGGCCGTGTGCTGGGCCTTTCGCTCGCGCAGCAGGCGTATGCGGTCTCCCCCGCTGTGCACCTGGCGGTACCAGCCCAGGCGCATACTCTCGCGGGCGTGCAGGTCTCGCAGCAGGCGGCGGGTGGTGCGGGCGAAGTTCTTTTTCATGAGGGCTTGGCAAATAGGTCCATCCAGCCACTTAGCTGCAGCAGCTGCCGCTGCCTTAGCAGGGGGAGCAGTCGCTGGGCAATATCTTCAAATAAGCGTAGAAAGTCGCTCATCTGCTGTACATTCTGCACAAACTCAGCCTCCTCTTGGGTAAGGGGCCGCTGTGCCTCGTCAGCATGGCGGCGCACCTCCTGCTCTATCTGGCTTACACGCCCTATCAGGGGTTGTATCTCGCGCTGGCGGCGCTCTTCCAGTATGTGGTAGGTCAGCTCCCACACGTCTTTTTGCGCCACGTAGTAGTCTCGCCGCGTGTCGGGCATCTCCACCCGTTCCACAATCTTCCAGTCCAGCAGCTTGTGCAGGTTTATGTTTGCATTTCCACGGCTGATGGCCAGGGCCTCCATCACGGCATCCGTGTCCAGGGGCTGGGCGCTTACATACAGCAGGGCATATACCTGCGCCATGGTCTTGCTCACGCCCCAGTGGCCGGCCATCTCGCCCCAGCAGCTTATAAGCTCCTGCTTGCTCTCGTCCAAGGTATCGCCCATCCCGCGCTAAAGATCGGAATAAATCATTTTCACTAAAATTTGAAAACAAAAAGAAAGGCACTGGCTTCTGTTTTTTTGCGTGCCCAACTCCTATATTTGCCCCGAATCATTAATGCACCGTAGACACCAACTGTATACACCATGAACATCCCAAAGGACCTGCACTATACCAAAGACCATGAATGGGTACGCATAGAGGGCGATGTAGCCACGATTGGGATTACTGATTTTGCACAGAAGGAGCTGGGCGACATCGTATTTGTGGAAGCAAACACCGTAGGTGAGCACCTGAAGGGGGGAGAGGTATTTGGCACCGTAGAAGCCGTGAAAACCGTGAGCGACCTGTTTCTGCCCATAGCCGGAGAGATCCTGGAGCTGAACGGGGAGCTGGATGGCAATCCGGAGCTGGTAAACACCGATCCCTATGGCAAGGGCTGGATGGTGAAGGTAAAGCTGGCTGCCGGGGCAGACAAAGGCGAACTGCTGGCCGCAGCTGCCTACGAGAAGCTGATAGGCTAGTGCCATGGCCCAAGCGGGCACAGACCGCAGGCCAGGCAGGCAACCAGAAAGAAACAGGACAGCAGGGGCTGTCCTTTTTTTATGTCTTATCTTAGGGTGTATTCCCGCAAGCTAGATCTATGAGCCGAAAAGTACTGCTGACCATCCTGGATGGCTGGGGCCTGGCCGAAGACCCCCGTGTAAGTGCACCCGATAGGGCCCACGTACCCTTCTACCAGATGCTGATGCACCAATACCCGCACAGCAGGCTGCAGGCCAGTGAGCAGGCGGTGGGCCTGCCGGCAGGCCAGATGGGGAATAGCGAGGTGGGCCACATGAACCTGGGGGCCGGGCGCGTGGTGTATCAGGAGCTGGAGCGCATCCACCTGGCACTGGCAGACGGCAGCCTGGAAAAGACCGCCGCCTTTCAGGATATGGTTGCCTATTGCCTGGCCTATAAGCGGCCGCTACACCTGCTGGGGCTGGTAAGCGACGGCGGTGTGCACAGCCACCTGGGCCACCTGCTGGCCCTGCTGCCCATACTGAAGCGGGCCGGACTGACGGAGGTGTACCTGCACGCCTTTACAGACGGGCGAGACACAGACCCCCGGTCGGGCCTCAGCTTTGTGCAGCAGGTACTGGCCGCCATGCAGCAGCAGGGCATAGGCCAGCTAGCCAGTATATGCGGGCGCTACTATGCCATGGACCGCGACCAGCGCTGGGAGCGCACACACCGTGCCTACCAGCTGCTTACGCATGGCCTGGGCCACCCCACTACCGACCCCCTGGCAGCCATACGGGCCAGCTATGAGCAGGGAAAGACAGACGAGTTTATAGAACCCATTGTATGCATGCACGGCGGGCAGCCTGTGGCCTGCATAGAGGCAGAGGATGCCGTGCTGTTTTTCAACTTCCGCACCGACCGGGGCCGCCAGCTTACGCGCGCCCTTACGCAGGAGAACCTGGCTGAGCACGGCATGCATACCCTGCCGCTACACTTCACCACCTTTACCCGCTACGACGACCGCTACAAAGGGGTGCAGGTTTTCTTCGAAAAAGATGAGCTGAAACACACCCTGGGCCAGGTGCTGGCGGCGGCCCACCTGCGGCAGATCCGCATAGCCGAAACAGAGAAGTACCCACACGTTACCTTCTTCTTCAATGGTGGGATGGAGACCGCCGCCACCGGCGAGGAACGCATCCTGATCCCCAGCCCGAAGGTGGCCACCTACGACCTGAAGCCCGAGATGAGCGCCTATGAGATACGTGATACCCTGATCCCCCGCATACAGCAGGGCGATGCGGACTTCATCTGCCTGAACTTTGCAAACCCCGATATGGTAGGCCATACGGGTATATGGGAGGCAGCCGTAAAAGCCGTGGAGGCGGTAGATGCCTGCCACCAGGCGGTGGCCGAGGCGGCGTGGGCGGCGGGCTACACCTGCATCAGCCTGGCCGACCATGGCAACTGCGACCGCATGCGTAACCCCGATGGCAGCCCACACACAGCACATACCCTTAGCATGGTGCCCTGTATCCTGCATGGGCAGGATGCCCGGCAGTTCCGCATCCGCGATGGAAAGCTGGGGGACATTGCGCCCACCATCCTCCACCTGATGGGGCTGGAGATTCCGGCCGAAATGACGGGGAACATCCTGGTGGAGCCTGTCAACACAAAAGAGTAAACCGCCCGCCGGCATAAACGTTGGCAAAACGGGGTTTTTCGCTAACCCACCCAGATACACCTCCAGCAGGCCCTACGGGCACACCTATGCGCCTGGCCCGCCCAGATAGACGTCCAGCAGGCCCTCGGGTAAGCGCAGGTGTAGCACACCCGCTTGCTTATCAAGGCCTACAATAAAAGGCTCGGCCAGGGGGATGAGCACTTTGGCACCCTGTGCCGCCACCTCCAGCACATCTTGGCCTGGCATCTCCAGCACCTGAATGATGGTGCCAATCTCGGTACCTGTGGCGTCATCCACGGCTAGCAGGCCCTCCAGCTCATGGCAATAGAGCTGCCCGGGTTCTGGCCGGGGCAGCTGGCTGCCGTGCACGCGCACAGCCTGGTTACGAAGGCGCTCGGCGGCGTTTCGGTCGTCCACGCCCCTCAGCTTAAGGCCCACGGCCTGTGTGTCCAGGGGGCGTATCTGCTCTATCTGATGGGGGGTAGTAAAAGCATCGAGCTCAAGGAAGACTTCCTTGAGCTCGAGATAAGGTTCTACAGGCTTGTGCGCAAGCAGTACTTTCAGTTCGCCTTTTATGCCCTGGGGCTTCACCACTTTCCCAATGTGCACATCGGGCTTTGCAGAGGGTGCTGGCATAGGGCAGATACTCGGCGGTTCAGGCCAAACTACTCAGCAGCATTCTCGGCCACTTCGGCAGTGGGTGCGCTGGCGGCCTCTGCCTCATCGGCAGGTGCCTCACCCGTTGCTTCGGCCTCGGCGGCCTTGGCAGCAGCGGCAGCTTCCTTGGCAGCCTCCTCCAGGCGGGCCGATATGGCCGCTGCACGCTCTTTGCGTTTGGCCTGCTCTTGGGCATGGGCCGCACTGGCTAGCTCCGTCTTGGATTTTTGTATGGCAAACTGGGCCGTTTCCTGCTTCTTGTCGCGGGTCGTTTTCCAGTCTTGGTAGGCTTTTTCAATCTCTTCAGCCGTCTTGCCCTGCTTATGCAGGTGGTGGCGTAGCAGCACGCCCTCCTCGCTTAGGATGTTCTTGACCGTATCGGTGGGCTGGGCACCCTGCTGTAGCCACTTTAGGGCTGCTGCAGCGTCCAGCTCGTAGCGGTCAAATTGCTTGTGTGGATCGAAGGTGCCCAGTTTCTCAATGAAACGACCATCCCGAGGTGAGCGGGCATCGGCAGCTACGATCCTGAAGAAGGCACGGTGCGTGCGTCCTTGACGTTGAAGTCTTAGTTTAACAGGCATGATAAATAAACAGATTTCGCTAAAAATGCGGAGGGCAAAGTTAGGGCTTTTTTGTTTTATCCACAATTTGATTTTCATAAATTTCAGGGATGAAAGCACTTCTGAAATCTCTGCGCGGGCATAGCCCGCAGGTCCACCCCACGGCCTTTGTAGCAGAAACCGCCGTACTGATTGGCCAGGTGCAGGTGGGCGAGGGCAGCAGTATCTGGTACAACACCGTGCTGCGTGGCGACGTGAATGCCATACGCGTAGGCGCCCGGAGCAACATACAGGACGGGGCCGTGGTGCACTGCACCTACCAGCATACCGAAACACACATAGGCGACGAGGTAACCATAGGCCACCTGGCCATGATACACGGCTGCACGATACACAGCCATGTACTGGTGGGGATGAGCTGCACCGTGCTGGACCAGGCCGTGATAGAGCCGGACGTGATACTGGGCGCGGGCAGCCTGGTGCTACAGCGCCAGGTGCTGGAGAGCGGCCACCTGTATGCCGGCAGCCCTGCACGCAAACTGCGCAAGCTAAGTGAAGAACAGATGAAGAGCATCCGCCACTATGCCACTCAGTACCAAATGTATACCGATTGGTACCTTTCGGAGCCGAATATTGGCAGTTGACGCGCATATTGACGGCTCATGCACGTTTTACAGATAGCTTAACCGTATGAGTACGCGTCCCTGCATCCAGGTATTTTTCATCGGGCTACTGCTGTGCACCTGGCTAGTGCCGGTGGGGGCGGCCATGGCCCACGGTGGCGCGCACGAGGCCGCGCCGCCCTCCTCTGCGGTTTCCTTCATCCCAAACGCAGGCCAGTGGGATCCGCAGATCCTGTACATGGCGTACCTGCGCGGGGGGCAGGCCTGGCTTACACACACAGGCATCAGCCTGCTGTACTATGAAACCGACAGCCTGGAGTACATACACGACCTACCCCGCTATAGCGAGGAGGTGGTAACCTTCGGCGCACACCTGCTGAAGCTGAAGTGGCTGGATGCCCCGGGGGCCAGCAGCATAGAGGGTAGTGCGCCCCGGCCGGGTGCCTTCAACTACTTTGTGGGCAACGACCCCGCAAAGTGGGCCAGCGGCCTGGCCCTGGTGGGTACGGTGCGGTACCGAAACCTGTACCCGGGCATAGACCTGGAGGTAACCGGCAGCGCGTCGGGAGGCCTGAAGTATAACCTGATAGCCCAACCCGGGGCAGACCTGGACGAGGCACGCTTTGTGTACGAGGGGGCCGACAAAGTGGAACTGATACACAACACCCTGCACATACACACCAGCATAGGCGTGCTGCAGGAGCAGATGCCTGCCGCCTGGCTGGGCAGTGGGCACGGCCAGCGCCCGGCACAGGTGCAGTATACGCTGAACCGCAGCGGTGCCCTGGGCTATGCACATGCCGGCAGGCGGACTGAGGCCCTCACCATAGACCCGGTGCTGGTGTTCAGCACCTATTCCGGCTCCAATGCCGACAACTGGGGTATGACCGCCACCTTTGACGAAGCGGGGAATGCCTACTCGGGCGGTGTCGTCCACAACTTTGCACCCACCACCGGCCTCCTCAGCCCGGGGGCCTACCAGGTAGCCTACTCGGGTGGTACCGGCCTGAACAACGAACAGCTGGGCTCGGATGTGCTTTTCTTTGCCTCGGACTGTATGCTCATCAAGTTCAGCCCAGATGGCCGCCAGCGTGTGTGGGCCACCCTGCTGGGTGGGGCGTCCAACGAGCATCCGGCTAGCCTGATTGTGAACGCACAAAATGAACTGTACATATACGGTGCAACACTGAGCGCAAACTTCCCAACCGCAAATGCCTACGATGCCAGCTATAATGGAAACGGCGACCTATTCGTGGCACGCCTTAGCCAAGACGGCACTCAGCTGCTGGGCAGCACCTATGTGGGCGGCAGCGGGCTAGACGGCGTAAACCAGTGGCAGGTTATCGTAGGGGGAACTAACTACCTGAACCCGCTGCGCAGATTTGTGGGCGACGAGGCACGGGGAGAAATCATCCTGGACCAGAATGGAGATGTGCTGGTAGGAGCCACTACCCGCAGCCAGAACTTTCCGACTACCGCCGGGGTGTGGGGTGCAGCTCCCGGAAATTCCGGTGCCGACCTGCGCACCAGTCAGGATGGCGTTGTATTCCGGCTCAGCAAAAACCTCAGCACACTGATGCAAAGTACCTATGTGCCCGGCAACCGGAATGATGCCGTGTATAGCCTGAAAACAAACCGGGACAATGAGATCTACCTGACGGGCGGAACACAGAGTAATACCGGACTGGGGATACCCGCCACCGCCTGGCAGGCCACACATGCCAACTCCAATGGGGCCGATGGCTATCTGCTACGCCTGTCGGCAGACATGAGCACCGTGCTGGGTGGCACCTACATAGGCACCGCAGCCTATGACCAAGCCCTGCTGGTAGAGCTGGACCTGGACGGAAAACCCTACGTAGTGGGAAACACCGAGGGGGCCATGACCACCCAGGTGGCCGCCGGCGAAGATGGCATCTTCAGCACCCTAAATGGCCGGCAATTTTTCATGCGCTTTGCACCCAACCTGCGCACGCGCGAGCTAAGCAGCGTGTGGGGCAGCGGTAAGACCGAGCCCGACATCAGCCCCACGGCCTTTCTGGTAGACGACTGCTACAACATCTACGTAGCCGGCTGGGGCGGAGGCACGCTGCCAAACGGCGAGAACAACATAAGCAACATGCCCGTTACGGCAGATGCCGTAAAGCCTACCACCGAGGGATCGGACTTCTACATGCTGGTGCTGGCGCAGAATGGGCGGAGCCTGGTGTATGGCAGCTACTTTGGCGAGGCAAACTTTGCAGCCAGAGACCATGTGGATGGCGGCACCAGCCGCTTTGACAAACGGGGCAAGGTATACCATGCCGTGTGCGCCAGCTGTGACGGGCTGGACAACTTTCCCACCACACCCGGGGCCTACAGCAGGGTGAATGGATCCACCAACTGCAACAATGCTGTCTTCAAGTTCGACTTTCAGATTATCAACCGGGCGCAGCCCAAGCTGACCGCACGAAACCTGAATACCACCGGCTGCGCACCCTTCACCTTTGAGTTTCTCGCAGACGGAACCGAGTCTCTGCTCCCAGGCTTTCCCGACCCCTCCGTCTTCCGCTGGCATTTTGGCGACACAACCACCGGGGCCATCAACACCGGCCTGGGAAACCCCAGCGTACACGTGTACGAGAACCCCGGCATCTTCCGGGTAAAGCTGGTGGCAGGCTATCCGCCAGGTATCGCATGTAGCTTCCCGGACAGCGTAGAGCAGGAAATCATTGTGTATGAGGTGCGTAATCCCGGCTTTGAAGCTGAAAACAATCCCTGCGAACTGGACGTAGTGCTGAAAAACACCACCGAGGTGGGGGTAGTGTACCAGTGGATCTTCCCCGATACCGTGGGGGCCCTCCGCGGAGATACCCTGGTGCGCAGAGACAAGAACAGCTTTGTCCGCACCTTCCGGTCATCGGGCGTGTACCCCATAAAGCTGGTGGTAAACCCGGGTACCGTGTGCTCTCAGACCGTGGAGTCGCTCGTAACGGTGGGCCTGCCCGAGCGCCTGGACCTGGGCAGCCGGCGCGATGCCTGTAGCTTCACCTACGCCCTGGAGGCCGAAGACTTCAATACCTCCAGCTGGCTCTGGGACTTTGGAGACGGCAACACCAGCACCCAGCGAAATCCCACGCACACCTATGCAGCACCAGGCACCTATACCCTTACCTACACGGCCTTCAGCACAAACGGCCTGTGCAGCGTCCGTTTCCAGCAGCAGTTTCTGGTACCCCGGGCACCGGAGGTGCGGTTTACCATAGACAGCAGCAGCTGCCTGGGCGAGTATAATCTGATCTTCCAGCCCAATGGAGATGTTGCCACCCAATACTGGGTTGTAAACGGAGACACGGTACGAAACCAGGTGGTGGACCTGAACCGATACGGACCCGGAAGGCAGGAGGTGGAGCTGGTGGCCCGGGACAAAGACCAGTGCGGGCCTACCTACCGCCAGACGCAAACTTTCTACAACTCAAACTTCCTGGAGCTCTCCATACCCAATGTATTTACCCCAAACGGCGACGGGATAAACGACTACTGGCGGGCAGAGCTGGTGAACCCAGACTGCTTTGGCGACGTGCAGGTGTACAACCGCTGGGGAGAGGTGGTGTATGAGGCAAATGTACGTGGCGAGGGATGGGACGGACGAGTAGGGGGAGAAGATGCGCCCGAGGGGGTGTATGTGTACATTCTCAAGATTGGTAAAATCGAAAAAGTAGGCACCATTACACTTGTCCGCTAGGCTACCCGGCCACCCTGCCGCGTTTTGGCCAGCACACAGGATTCCTTATATTTGTATCCGGACATAAACTGTAAACTGTGGACTACAACGAAAACCGGAGAGGCGAATACGACCAAGCCAACGAAATCTACAGCAAAAGAATAAAGGCGGGGAAACGCACGTACATGTTCGACGTACGGGCCACCCGGGGCAATGACTACTATATAACCATTACCGAGCGGAAACGAGACCACGACGGGGATGGCTACTACAAGCAAAAGCTGTTTTTGTACAAAGAGGATTTCAATAAGTTCCTGCGGTCGCTAGAGGAAGTTATCCTGCATGTAAAGGAGGAACTGATGCCCGACTTTGACTACGACCAGTTTGACCGGGAGCGCCAGGCCGAGCAGGAACCGGGTGCGCTGTACCACGAGCAAGACACCAATCAATAAATGCGACTCCTCTTTATCGGCGATGTAGTGGGCGACATCGGCGTGGCCTGTGTACAGGCATTGCTGCCCGGCCTGATTACGGCTCATCGCATTGACTTTGTGGTGTGTAATGGCGAAAACAGCCACGAGGGGCGCGGCATAAACGAAGTGATCTGCAAGCGCCTGCACAAGGCGGGTGTGGACGTGATAACCGGAGGCGACCACAGTTTCGACAAGCACCTGATATTCCCCTACATGGCCCGGCACAACACCCTGCTGCGCCCGGCAAACTACCCAAAGGGTGCACCCGGGCAGGGCTTTGGGCTATACGAAACCGCAAAAGGCATACAGGTGGGCGTTATCAACCTGCGGGGCAATACCTTTTTCCAAAACCCGGTGAACTGCCCCTTCACGGTGGCAGACCGCCTGATACAAGACCTGGGCACACATGCACAGGTCATTTTTATGGACTTCCACGCCGAGGCCACGGCGGAAAAGAAGGCCATGGGCTGGTATGTGGATGGCCGCATAAGTGCCCTGTGTGGCACGCACACCCATGTGCAAACAGCGGACGAACAGGTGCTGCCTCACGGAACAGGATACCTGACAGATGCAGGTTTTACCGGCCCACATCACAGCGTGATCGGGATGGATATCGAAACGGCCATCACCCGCTTTCGGATACAAATCCCGCAACGCTACAAGCTGGCCGAAGAAGCACCCATGCTGCATGCTGCCATCTTCGACCTGGATGAAAAGACCGGAAAAACCCGCAGCATACAGCGGCTAAGCGAAGTGGCCAAGCTGGAAATACCAGCGGGCACGGAGGCACAAACAGATACCCCCTGATGCCGGCGCACGGGTGCCGAACTGGTGCGAAGTCGGCACTGCGGTTAGCAGTATCCCTGCCCTAGCCCGTAGGCTATTCTGCACACACCGTACGAGCATGCTGGCTGATGCACACCCACAGCGGGACGAGTACTTCCGCAATAGTCAACGGACGCGCCAGGACTAAAGTCCCCTCCCGGCTTAATTCATTGCTGCTTTATTGCCGTCTGCAACCAGATTTATGCTTTGTCTGACAATTTTTAGGACTAAATTTGCGGATAAACTGGCCGAGCGAAGGATCGTGCGAGCAAACACGCGAATGCTAGGCCAGTAGTTTCGATATCCGCGAGTATTTCACACACCGAACTGGCCGAGCCAGAAGCTAGAAACCGAAATTCTGAGTAAGCGTATTTAACCAAGAGCCATGAACTTTGAACTGACCGAAGAGCATAAAATGATCCGCCAGATGGCACGAGACTTTGCCCAGAAGGAGCTGCTGCCAGGGGTGATAGAGCGAGACAATACCCAGCAGTTTCCGCAGGAGCTACAGCGCAGCATGGGCGAGATGGGCTTTATGGGCATGATGGTGAGCCCCCAATATGGCGGGGGCGGCATGGATACCGTAAGCTATGTGCTGGCCATGGAGGAACTGAGCAAGGTGGATGCCAGTGCCTCGGTAATGATGAGCGTAAACAATAGCCTGGTATGCTGGGGCCTGGAGAAGTATGGCACCGAAGAACAGAAGCAGAAGTATCTGCCGCGCCTGTGCAGTGGCGAGATCGTGGGCGCATTCTGCCTGAGTGAGCCCGAGGCTGGTAGCGATGCCACCAGCCAGAAAACAGAGGCCCTGGACATGGGCGACCACTACCTGCTGAACGGCACCAAAAACTGGATTACCAACGGGCAACGTGCCAGCGTGTACCTGGTGATAGCACAGACCGACCGTGCCAAAGGACACCGGGGCATCAACTGCCTGATCGTGGAGAAGGGCATGCCCGGCTTTGAGGTGGGCAAGAAAGAAGACAAGCTGGGCATCCGGGGTAGCGACACCACCACCCTGCTGTTTAACGACGTGAAGGTGCCGAAGGAAAACCGCATCGGCGAGGATGGCTTCGGCTTCAAGTTTGCCATGGGCACGCTAGACGGGGGGCGCATTGGCATTGCAGCCCAGGCACTGGGTATTGCTGCTGGGGCCTTTGAGCTGGCGCTGAAATATAGCCAAGAACGAAAGGCGTTCGGACGCGAGATCTTCAAACATCAGGCCATCAGCTTCAAGCTGGCCAAAATGGCCACGGATGTGGAGGCGGCACGCCTGCTATGCCTAAAGGCGGCACGCGAAAAGGACCTGGACCTGCCATTTGGACAAACAGCCAGTATGGCCAAGCTGTTTGCCAGCAAGATAGCGGTAGACGTGGCCCGAGAGGCGGTGCAGGTGCACGGCGGCTATGGCTTTGTAAAGGAATACCACGTGGAGCGCCTATACCGAGATGCCAAGATCACCGAAATCTACGAAGGTACCAGCGAGATACAGCACATTGTGATCAGCCGAAACCTGGTAGCCTAGCCAGCAGGCAGGCAAATACATCAATAGGCCAGCTGCGGTAGACACCACGCTGGCCTATTTTTATGCCTTCTTCTGCGTATGATAGATTTTCACCTGTTAGCCCTGGCCTGCATCCTGATCCACGAGATGGATGCCATTCGCTGCCATGAGTGGCGTATTTTTCCGGGCCTCTCCTGCCTGAATGACCGAGTAGGCCAAGCTGTTTTCGTATTGCTACATGTCCCGCTCTTTTACTGGGTGCTGGCACAAGAGTTATCCGGTAGTGTTTCCTTCCGTCACGGCATGGATGTGTTTCTACTCATTCATCTGGGGCTACACCTACTATTTCTGCTACACAAGCGCAATGAATTCAGAGACGCACTATCATGGCTATTTATTGTGGGAGCGGCCCTGTTCTCGGGCCTCAGTCTACTACTTTGATAGCGCGAACGGGGTGCGATGCACCGGTTGTTACCCGGAAACGGCGAACACCTGCCTCTCTCCTTACTCTACCCTACTCATCACAGCTGCATACACAGGCTAGGCACGTTTCGCATGGGGCCAATCCTGTCGGTTTTAATCCAAATGGGAAAACAGCACGCTAGGTTCTTTAAGAAGGGCCGCAAAAAACCGACTGATCTCCCCTTCCCCGACTCAGCGAGGATAGCTACGAGCGCTCCTGCTCTGGTTTTTCCGGCTGGTTTTCTTCTTCCAGTAGGGGGGTTGGGGTGCTACCGGTCAGGCCCATCTCCAGTTTGTACTGCTGCACCAGGTCCAGCGCACGCAGCTTCTCGGCCTCCTCGTCTATTTTCAGGCTCTCGGTGTCTATGCTGTCCAGCACCAGGTCTACCCGGGCCTCGCTGTGTGCGGTTTTCTGGTTCAGGCGGTCTATCATCTCCTGGTGTGTCTGGTCTATACCGCCTACTTCAAACTGCTCCATGGTGTCAGCTATCTTGCTCTGCCATTTAGCCCGTTCGTGGGCACGCAGGGCTTCGCGGGCTTCAGCTATTTTGCGCTCGCGCTCGCGCATGAATGCCTTTTTCACCTCCAGCGATTTCTCGTAGGCCGATACGGCCGTTTCGTGCTGGCTTTGTGTTTGGGCAATGTGGCTCTTCAGGCTCTCCACCCGTACGGCATAGTTGGCGGCTATGTCATCGCGGTTATTCTTTATGGCAGCCTTCATCTTGCTGATCAGGTCGTTGTATTCGCTCTTGTACTTCTTCAGCTCATTCTCCAGCAGGGTTACATTGGCCTTTACGGTGGCAATATTCTGGTTCATGCGCGGCACCTGGTCGTTCAGCTCGCGTATATTTTGCTCCAGGATGAGTTTGGGGTCTTCTATGGCCTTTACTGCCCCCCCGAATAGGGCCTTCAGTGCCCGGGTAAATCGTTTCCACATAGTGCGTTCAGTTTCTGTCTTGGGTGTTCTTGGGTGGTATGGGGTGCCTTCTCAGCTCGAATTAGCTACAAAGCTCTCCCCTTGTTCGGTTGTGTCCGCCTATTTGCCTGCCAAAATAGCTTCTTTGTGCATGCTTTCCAATAGGTCCATTTCCTGCTTGCTACCCAGGTAGAGGGGGGTGCGCTGGTGCAGGGCCGTTGGCTCCAGGTCCAGGATGCGGCGGGTACCGTCGGTGGCTCGGCCACCGGCATTCTCTACCAGCAGTGCCATGGGGTTAGCTTCATACATCAGGCGCAGCTTACCCGCAGGCTGGTGCTTCAGGCCTGGATATAGGTAGATGCCGCCCTGCAGCAGGTTTCGGTGAAAGTCGGCCACCAGGCTACCGATATAGCGGGCATTGATGCCGGGCTTCTCGCCCTGGTTGCGCTGGTCCACATACTCCAGATAGCGCTTTGCCGGCTCGGTAAACTGGCTGCGGTTGGCCTCGTTCACGCTATAGTACTTTGCCTTTTCGGGTATGCGGATGTTCGGGTGGCTCAGGATAAACTCGCCCAGGCTAGGCTCTAGCGTGAATCCGTTTACACCATGCCCCCTGGTGGTGTATACCAGCATGGTACTGCTGCCATACAGCACATAGCCGGCAGCAATCTGCTCATAACCATGCTGCAGGCAGTCTTCCAGGGTGCCGGGGCACTCCTGTGTCTTGCGGCGGAATACGCTGAATATGGTGCCGATGCTTACATTCACGTCTACGTTGCTGCTGCCATCCAGGGGGTCGCACAGCACGGCATACTTGCCATAGCGGCCATTTACCATGCCGATGGGCACCACGTCTTCTTGCTCCTCGCTGGCGTATACGGCGGTTATGCCTCCCAGTCTCAGCGCATTCAGAAAGGTATGGTCTGCATACAGGTCCAGCTTCATTTGGGCCTCGCCCTGCACATTTATCAGGTTGGCCTCGCCCAGGATGGAGCTTAGCCCGGCGCGATTTACCTCGCGGCTTACGATACGGGCGGCCAGGCTTATATCTCGCAGCAGCTGGCTGAGCTCGCCAGTGGCCTTGGGGTGGTCTTTCTGCTCCGAAAGGATGAACTGCTGGAGCGTAAGGATCTTGGGTGTATCGGACATGCTGCGTGTTGAATCAAAGACAAACACAAAAATAAGGATTTGTTACCAATTGGTTGCCTTGCCGGTGCCCACGGTGGCGGGCTGCTGCCCTGGTGCGCCTGCTGGCTTGCCCCCTGTGGTTAGTGTCGGTGCTTGCGCAGCTCCGCCTCGTATAGGGCGTGCATGTCTTGCACCAGGCGCTGGTAGCTAAAGCGTAGCTGGGCAAACTGCCGCCCCTGCTGGCCCATCTGCTGGCGCAGGGGGGCATCGTTTACAAGCCCTAGCAGGGCCTCGGCCAGGGGGCGGGGCTGCCCGCTAGGCACCACGTAGCCCGACACATCGGGCAGCAGGGTGTCTCGCACGCCGCCCACGTCGGTGCTTACGCAGGGCTTGGCCGCAGCCTGGGCCTCCACCAGGGCCACCGGGTTTCCCTCGTTCAGGCTGCTCATAGCCACAATGTCCATGCCTGCAATGGGGGCACTCACATCTCGTATCCAGCTGGTAAACAGCACATCGGCCCCGGGCTGTAGCCGCTCGGCCTGGCCGGTCTTCAGGTTCAGGCTATGGCAGAGGGCCTCCAGGCTGGGGCGCAGCTCTCCATCGCCCACCAGCACGGCCACCACTGGCTGGGTGCTCCGTGCCTTTAGGTGTGCAAATGCCTCCAGAAACAATGCGTGGTTCTTGATGGGAGCCATTCGGCCAATCAGGCCGATCACAAGGGCCTCCTCGGCTATCCCCCAGCTGCTACGAAAGGCCTGCCGCTTTTCCGGCTGCTGGGTTTCAAAAGGCGAAAGATCGAATCCATTGGGGATGATGCGGATTTTCTCGGGCTTGCAGATGTTGAACACCTCGGTAAGCTCATAGGCCTGGAGGGGGCTTAGGGCAATAATGGCCGAGCTGAGGCTAGCCAGGAATCGCTCGATCTGGATAAAGAGGCGTGTTTTGGCCGGGCTGAAGTAGCTGTGAAACACATGGCCATGGAAGGTGTGAATGATGACCGGCACATGCTGGTTCATAGCCGCAAGGCGACCTAGCATACCCGCCTTGGCAGCATGGGTATGCACAATGTCTGGATGGTAGGTTATCAGGGCCTGTTTCAGCTGGCGGTAGGCGCGTACGTCCAGGCCCGGGCTCAGTTCGCGCTGCATGTGGGGCAGGTAGTGGGCCTCTATGCCCAGCTCTTCCAGCACATGCTGGCTACTTTCTTCGCCCGTAGCCAGCTGGCCACTCAGCAGCCGGGTTTCATAGGGCTGGGGCAGATGGGCTGTCAGGTAGGCAGCGTTGTAGGTAGGGCCGCCTATGTTCAGCCGGTTTATGATGCGTAGTACCTTCGGCATAGCAGGTGCCGATGGCTTATACGCCCAGCATCAGGCGGATGGGATCTTCCAGATACTCCTTTACCCGCACCAGGAAGCTCACGCTCTCCTTGCCATCTATCACGCGGTGGTCATAGCTCAGGGCCAGGTACATCATGGGGCGGATCACCACCTGGCCATTCAGGGCCATGGGGCGCTCCTCTATCTTGTGCATACCCAGGATGGCGCTCTGCGGCGGATTCAGGATGGGGGTGCTGAGTAGCGAGCCAAACACGCCCCCATTGGTGATAGTAAAGGTGCCGCCCTGCATATCGGCAATGGTAATGCGGTTTTCGCGGGCCTTCTTGGCTATGTCGCCAATAGATTGTTCGATCTCTGCCACACTCAGCTGCTCTACACCGCGCACCACGGGCACCACCAGGCCGCGCTCGGTACTCACCGCTATGCCAATATCCACATAGTCGTGGAATAGGAGCGAGTCGCCGTCCAGGTAGGCGTTTACCTGCGGAAACTCCATCAGCGCCTGTGCGCAGGCCTTGCCAAAGAGGCCCATAAAGCCCAGGCCAATGCCGTGCACCTCCTTGAAGCGGTCTTTATACTGCTTGCGCAGGTCCAGGATGGCGCTCATGTCCACTTCATTGAAGGTGGTGAGCATGGCCGTATCGTTTTTGGCGGCTACCAGTCGCTTGGCCAGGGTTTTGCGCAGCTGGCTCATTTTCTCGGCGCGCTCGGTGCGGCTGCCTGTAGGGGCAGCGGGGATGGTCGCTTGTGCCTGCGGGGATGCGCCGTTTCCTGGCTGGATGGCGGGAGCAGTGGCCTGTAGGGCGTCGGCCTTGGTAATGCGGCCATCGCGGCCGGTACCGGTCACGTCTTCGGGCTTCAAGCCCTTCTCATGCAGCACCCGCTCGGCTGCGGGCGAGGGCACACCCGTGGCATAGGTGTGCGTAGCCACCGCCGGGCTGGCTGTAGCAGTGGCGGCCACTGGTGTCGCGCTAGAAGCCACCCCCTCCTGCTTAGGCTGTGCCGTGGTGGCTGGGGCCTTCGCATCGGTGTCTATCTCGGCTATCACAGCACCCACCGCCACGGTGTCGCCCGCCTTGGCCTTTATTTGCAGGATGCCGGCATCCTCGGCATACACAGTCAGCATGGCTTTGTCGCTCTGGATGTCTGCCAGCGGCTCATCCCGTTCCACGTACTGGCCGTCCGTTTTTAGCCACGCATCTATGGTAACCTCGGTAATGGACTCTCCGGGGCTGGGCACGGTTATTTTCAGCATAGGTATGATAAATGTTACTGCTACGGACTGCAAAAGTAACGAAAATGCACACGGCAATGCGCACGCACGTGGCTGTATCTGTCAGGCCAGTATAAGCCGGAATGGCCAGGCTGCCGGATTCAGCCTGCCGGCCAGGGGCGTACCGCGCAGGTCCAGCACTTCCAGCGCCTGCATATCTCGGGCAAAGTCTATACTGGTAAGGGCGCTAAAGGGTAGTGCCAGTTTTTTGAGGTGGCCCAGCTGGCCCAGGGGCGACACATCGGCCAGCGCCTGGGCACCGGTCAGGGTCAGTTCCTCCAGCTGGCCCAGTGCCTCCAGGCCGGCTGTGCTATGGGCATGCCGGGCCGTGAGGTGCAGCCTGCGCAGCCCGGGCAGGTGGGCCAGCGCCGACAGGGGTGCCAGGTGGTCTGCACTCAGGTACAGCTCCTGCAGCTCCTGCAGGGGCAGCAGGCTGTGCCAGTCTTGCAGCTTGCACTGCTTCAGGTACAGCCGGTGCAGGCCCGGGGTTCGGTGCAGGCCCGCCAGATTTTCCAGTGGATTGCCACTCAGGCTAAGGGTGCGCAGGCAGGGCAGGTCAAGCAGGCTGTCCAGGTGGGCAATCCGGTTGTGCGCAGCCAGCAGGGTGTGCAGGCGGCTGTGTGCAGCCAGGGGCAGCAGGCTCTCCACTGCGTTGTAGCTTACGTCCAGCAGCTGCAGCTGCGTCAGTCCGGCCAGGGGTGCCAGGTCCTGCAGGGCGTGGTGCGCCACCTCCAGCTGCTCCAGTGCAGAGAATCGGCCCAGATCTGGCAGCTGCTCCAGGGGCTCTGCCGCTCCCTCGGCCACTAAGCCAGCCTCCAGCACCAGCGTCCGCGTATCGGGCTCCAGGCGGCTCAGGTAGTCATTCCAGGCAGAGGTGGCGTGCATAGGGGGAGGGATGAGACAGAAAAACTGTGCTGCAAAAAGCTAGCCCTGCAGGTTTTGCAGCACATGCGAGCGCCCCGCCCTTCGGGCCGGATACCAGGCCGATAACAAGGCGAGGGCCAGTACGGTAAGGGCAATGTAGAGCGCATCGCTCAGCCGCGTCTCTATGGGGTAGTGGCTTATGATGAGGTTATCCGTAGCACCCGGAAAAGGCACCACCTGCCCATACTCCTGCAGCCAGCTAAGGCCGTAGCCTAGCAGCAGGCCCGTGCCCCCACCCAGTGCACCCATCCATAGGCCACTGGTAAGGAAGATGCGCCGGATAAGGCCCGGCCCGGCCCCCATCACCTGCAGGATGCCGATATCGCGTTTTTTCTCTATCACCACCATGCTCAGGCTGCCCACTATGTTCGTGCAGTACAGCATGAGCATAAGGGTAATGAGCAGAAAGCCCACGGCCTTCTCGCTCTTCATCACCTCGTACAGGGTGGCGTGCTGCTCATACGCATTCAGCACCTGGTAGGCCGGGCCTAGCCGGGCCTGTAGTTCGGCTTCCAGCGCTTCTGCATCGGCACCGGGGCCTATGGCCAGCTCCAGGGCACTTACCTGCCCCTCGGCTTCAAAGAGGCCCTGCACCAGGGGCAGGGGTGCCAGCACATATTGGTCGTCGTACTCCTTTTGCAGCGAAAACACCCCGGTCATCACCACCTGCCTCCTGTTCAGGGCACGCTCCTCATCGGCCATGGTCAGGTTTGCGCTGGCCGATACGGCAATCAGCTCCATCTGATGTCGGTAGTCCTCCAGTCCCGCATTCAGGGCATAGGCTACGCCACTACCGGCAATAATGCCGGCGGGATCCCTGCCTGTCCGCAGGCGGAAGCTGCCGAAGGCCAATCGCTCGGCCACCCGGCTCACCTGCCCTATGTTATTTTCGGGCACCCCCTTCAGCCTGATTACCCGCTGGCGGTCGTGGTAGCGCAGCAGTGCGCGTCCCTCCAGGCTTGGCACTACGGCGGCTACACCCGGGTGCTGTGCCAGCTGCTGCATCAGGCTGGCCTGGTTAGCCAGGTATTGGCCCTCGGCCGGAGCTACCTTCAGCACAGGGTCGAAGTCCTGAAAAACGTCGCGAATGAGGGTTGAAAAGCCGTTAAAGACCGAAAGCAGGATTACCAGGGCTGCCGTACCCAGCATTACCCCCAGCATGGCTATCCAGCTAATCACATTCACCGGCCCAGGCAGCCTGCGCGAGAGCAGGTAGCGGCTGGCAATCCGTAGCGGCAGATTCATGTAGGAGCAAAGTTATTTCTTTATTCCGCAACGGCTGCTGCCCCAGGCTCGTATCTTTAGGCTTTACTTCAAACAACCAGTGCACAATGCGAACTTTATTCATCCCTGTTTCCTGCTATTTGCTTTTCCTATCCGGCTTAACCGCTTTATTGGTGCCAGCCTGGGCACAGGCACAAGGGGTAGCGCAGGTGGCGATGCCCGACCAGAACCTGCAACCCCAGGATCCCGTATGGATGAAGGACGAGCAGCCCATACCCTACAGCGGGCGCGAACTGCTCGAGTATCTGGAACCCAGGATGTATTACTCGCTGGATACCCTCTTCTACAAGGACGTGGAAGTGTTCGGCTTCGATGTATACAGGCTGGAAGAGAAGCTGCCCAACCTGGTGCGCCGCTCGGGGCCGTATGCGGGCAAGTGTGTGGATCAATATAGCCTGCTGGTGGTATCGGTGCAGGCGCTGAAGGAGCTGGCAGCCCAGCAGCAGAACCTGCAGCGACAGATACAGGCGTACAACCAGGAGTTTATGGCCATACGCAAAGACATGGAGGACCTGAAGACCCTGGTGAGCCAACAGCAGGGCCAGGCACGCAAGCTGGAAGCCACGCTGAACAAGGTGGGCGAACTGGAAAAGCGCGTGGCCGAGCTGGAAGCAGCGCGGGCCAGCAAGTAGCGGCATGCAAAACGAAGGGGTACAGGGAAACCACTACCAGGTGCTGGGGATAGACCCCCAGGCTACCCCCCCTGCCATAAAGGCCGCCTACCGCAGGCTGGCCCGCTGCTACCACCCAGATGTAAACCCTGGTGCCATGGCCCAGCAGCAGTTTCAGCGGGTGCTACTGGCCTATGAGGTGCTGGCCGACCCCCACAAGCGCCAGCAGTACGACCAGCTGCTGGCGCGGGGCCTGCCACAGCACCCCAGCCGCCTGATGCCGGGCATGCACAGCACACCTGCACACACCGCACAAAGCTGGCCGGCTAGCCGGGGGATAGACCCGCTGGCACACAAGCGCCAGCACCTGCTGATGACCAAGGGGATGGTACATTTTTTTCTGCTCTTCGGGTTTTGCTTTCTGGGCACCCTGGTGCAGACCCTGCTGCTGGTGCTGGTGCTCAACCTTGTGGGCATAGAGGTGGGAAAAACCCGTGGCCTGGGGGCCTTGCTGCTGTTCATGATCGTGGCCTTTATCGGCACAAACTTTCGGCTGGGGCAGCGGCTCATCCGGCGCTACCCACGCTACCTGCGGCAGCTTACCCGCTATTTTCATGCGCACCAGTATCGCCCACCTGTGTAGCAGAGGCAGTTCTTTTTTTGCCCCCCAGCCGGGCGACCCCCGGCTCAGTTCGAAGCTTTTTTGCTAATTTTGTTTCCTTTTAGGCATACTCCCTGGTTTTTCAATCCATTTTATTCTGTGGCACAAACGCTGGAAAAGAAAAAAGCCTTACTCCCCAAGGGGCTGAAGGCGGAAGATGTATTGGCCGATTACCGCATGGCGTACCAGAGTAGGCAGGCTAGCCTGCTGGGTAGGCGCGAAGTGCTGACGGGCAAGGCCAAGTTTGGCATCTTTGGCGATGGGAAAGAGGTAGCCCAGATAGCCATGGCACGGGCCGCACAGCCAGGCGATTTTCGCTCGGGTTATTACCGAGACCAGACCTTTATGTTCGCAGCCGGGCTGAGCGACATCCGCAAGTTCTTTGCCCAGCTGTATGCAGATACTGACCTGGAGCATGAACCTGCCAGCGGCGGCAGGCAGATGAACGGGCACTATGCCACGCGCCTGCTGGATGCAGCCGGAAACTGGCTGGACCACACCGCCAGTGTGCAGAGTGCCGCCGACAGCAGCCCCACCGGCAGCCAGATGCCGCGCCTGGTAGGCCTGGCACAGGCCAGCAAGCTGTACAGGGAAAACAAGGCCCTGCATGGCTACACCACCTTCAGCACCCAGGGCAATGAAATAGCCTGGGGTACCATAGGCGATGCCTCTACCTCCGAGGGACCGTTCTGGGAGAGCCTGAACGCCGTGGGCGTGCTACAGGTGCCCATGGTGATGAGCGTGTGGGACGACAACTATGGCATCAGCGTACCCATCCGCTACCAAACCACCAAGTCCTCCATCAGCGAGCTGCTGGCTGGCTACCAGCCCACCAAGGAAAAACCCGGCATTGCCATCCATACCGTAAAGGGCTGGGACTATGCGGCACTGATAGAAACCTACCAGAAGGTGGCCACCCAGGTGCGCAAGACCCACGCACCGGCCCTCATCCACGTGCAAGAGGTAACCCAGCCACAGGGGCACAGCACCAGCGGCAGCCACGAGCGCTACAAAAGCCCTGAGCGCCTGGCCTGGGAGCAGGAGTATGACTGTATAGCCCAGATGCGCCAGTATATACTCAACCTGGGTCTGGCTACCGAAGCGGAACTGACCGACTGGGAAAAGGAAGACAAAAAGGCCGTAGCCACCGCCCGCAAAGAGGCCTGGGAAGCCTACCAGGCTACCATACAGGCCGAACGTGCCGAAGCCCTGGGCCTGATAGCCCAGCTGGCGGCAGACCTACCCGGCCAGGCTGCAGCACTGGCCAGCCTGCAAGAAGAACTGCAGAAGGTAACCGAGCCCTTCATCCGCGACCTGTATGTGGCGCTGCGCCGTGCCCTGGTGCTTAGTCATGGCCAGCAGCTGCCCGCCCGCCAGGCCATTCTGAACTGGCTGGCTGCCAAGGATGAAGTGAATCACCAGCGCTTCAGCAGCCAGCTGCTGAGCGAGGGGGCCGAGAGCCCACTGAATGAAAAGGGGGTGCCCGCCATCTACCCGGCAGAACCCGAGCTGGTAGATGGGCGACAGGTGGTGCGTGCCTGCTTCGACGCCGCACTGGGCCGCGACCCGCGCGTGCTGGCCTTTGGCGAAGACCTGGGCTTCCTGGGGGATGTAAACCAGGGCTTTGAGGGCCTGCAGGAAAAGTATGGCGAGCTGCGCGTAAGCGATACCGGCATCCGCGAGGCCACCATCCTGGGACAGGGCATAGGCCTGGCCATGCGCGGCCTGCGCCCCATAGCCGAGATACAGTACCTGGACTACCTGCTGTACGCCCTGCAGGTAATGAGCGACGACCTGGCTACCCTGCGCTACCGGTCTGCCGGCGGGCAAAAGGCGCCTGTCATAGTACGCACACGCGGCCACCGGCTAGAGGGTATCTGGCACAGCGGCTCGCCTATGGGCATGATTCTGGGTAGCCTGCGGGGTATGCATGTGCTTGTACCGCGAAATATGACGCAGGCAGCCGGATTTTACAACACCCTGCTAAAGGGAGATGATCCCGCCCTGGTGATCGAAGTACTAAATGGCTACCGACTGAAGGAGCCTATGCCCAGCAACCTGGCCGAGTTTTGCCTACCCCTGGGCCAGGTGGAAACCCTGCGCACGGGCACAGACATTACCCTGGTTACCTACGGTAGCTGCTGCCGCATCGCCCTGGAGGCCGCAGACATCCTGGCTAGCATCGGCATAGAGCTGGAAGTGATAGACGCACAGAGCCTGCTGCCCTTTGACCGCGCCGGAGACATAGCCCGTAGCCTGGCCAAGACCAACCGACTCATTGTGCTAGACGAGGATGTACCCGGTGGGGCCAGCGCCTACATCCTGCAGCAGGTGCTGGAGGTGCAGAACGGCTACCAGTATCTGGATAGCAAGCCTGTAACCATCACCAGTAAAGACCACCGCCCTGCCTATGCCAATGATGGAGACTACTTCAGCAAAAGCCAGGTAGAGCACATCCTGAAAGTAGCCAGCGAGATGATGGCCGAATATGACCCCGGGCGCTATCAGCCACTCTACTAGAACCTGCTCTATCCGGGGCAGGTTAGTTGGCAGTGGGCCAAGCCCAAGCTAAGAGGGCTGGATGGGCCTATGGTGAGCTGCATCCTTGCCCTACCCTTCGCTTCGGTGGCTGCGAATGCCAGCGATACAGGCGGCTCTTCCATAGGCAGCTAATTACCTGCTCAGCGTCTGTGCCCCCGGTGTGCAGCATATGCAACCGTCCCTAAGATGCCCACGCAGGAAGCGGGGTGTGAACTAAGAAAACAGCTAGCAGGCTACTAGCCTTGCTGCTGTACGACAGCCTGCCGGATTCGCCTACCCCTTGTGCAGTACAAGGAGGGACGGAACGGCGGATGTAGTCCTTACCCCATCCAACTAGTGCATGGCGCGCTGGACACCGGCCTCGCTCCCGCTACAGGTCTATCTCCTGGCTGGAAATCGAAGCCGCAGAGAAGTAGCCGAAAGCGTAGTTGTCCGGGCTGGTTACATTCCGGACATTGGTAACCGGATTGGCAGGCTGGGGGGAGAAGGGGTTACCATTCTGATCCACCAGCTGAGATAAACCCGTGAAGTACTCAAACATGTGGCGGGTAATACCTAGCTGCTCGATTCGAACACGGCCCTTGCGCGAAAAATACAAGTCTAGCTCCAGCTCTATCTTATTCCCGTCTACCAGCTCGTCCTCAACCACAGCTATATCGTCGATACTATTCAGCAAGGAGTCGTCCAAATAACCGCGCCAGTAGTAGTAATCGCCCGGCCCAACAGGCTCCTGCGTGAAAATAGTTACCAAATAACCAGGGTCATCTATAGTAGGCACATCCCCTTCTTCTATGAAGCGGGCCGTCAATGCCTCCAGTTCGGGTACGGAGTTCATGTAGCTTTCAGCCTCATAGCGCTGGCCGTTCACCTCCACTGTCAGGAAGTAGGGTCGTTCGTTCTCCAATAGAACCGGGCCTGGAGTGGTATAGTAACTATCGCCGTCCGTATCTGTCAAGGTCCAGATTGTGGTGCCATCTGATACGGTTACTGTTGCGCCTTGCACTGCTGGCGGTGGGTTGTTATCGAAGAAGCGACGTGTCCATGTAAGGCGTACGCGGATGGGCTCGGATCGGTTGACGAGCATGCACTCCACAACCAGGCGGGGTTCATCGTTAGCCAAGTCCAGTTCTATTCGTTCGGTACAGCTACTTGAGACAACGGACAGCAGCAACAATACGATTATGCTTTGATAAGAAATGCGTTTCATGATACTTAATTTAGCTCAAAGTTCCAGGTGACCGAAGGTACAAAGGCAAAGAGATACGTTTTCTCTACAAAGGTGTTGTTACTCGTACTGTCTTCGTCTTCCAAGAAGCCGATGCTCCAGGCGTTTCGGCGCCCATAGGCATTGTACACGGAAAAGTTCAGGCTGTGCGACCACTTTCGGTTAGGCTTTCGGGGAATAAAGCGATAGGTGGCCGATAGATCTAGCCGATGATAGTCCGGGAACCGGCCCCCGTTACGTCGGGTCCCATTCCCCTCTTGTCCATAAGCCGGCACCTGTATATCTTCCAATAGCTCATACTTACCCTCGGGGAAGGTAGCCGGCTGGCCCACCAGATACACCCACTGGGCGGAAAGTAGCCAATGTCGGTTCAAGTCATAGCTGCCCACAATGGAGATATTGTGGCGACGGTCGCTCACCGCCGGATACCACTTATTGCCATTTATGCCCGGTATTTTGCGCTCAGACCACATGAGGGTATAGCTCACCCAGCCGGTAAACTTGCCGGTCTTCTTTTTCAGGAAAAACTCGGCACCATAGCTTCGGCCATCGCCAGCCAGGAACTCGGTCTCCAGGTACTCGTTGAAGAAGATATCGGCATTATCCCGGTAGTCCAGCTGGTTGTACAGCCACTTGTGGTACACCTCCACACTGGTTTCCAGTGCGCCATCAAAGAGGTCTCGGAAATAGCCGACTGCAACCTGGTCTGCTGTTTGGGGTTTCACATACTCGCCGCTGGGTATCCACAGATCGGTGGGTAGGGATGTGTTGCTATTGCTCACCAGGTGCATGTATTGGGCCATGCGGTTGTAGCTGAATTTGATGCTACTGTTTTCGTCCAGCTTGTAGCGGGCACTGAAACGGGGCTCCAGGTTGTAGTAGTCGGCTATAGACCTTCCGCTACCCACACGGTTTGTGTCTATGGGTGTTTGTCCATCGGCTGCATAGGTGCGCACATCGCCAGGCCCCAGCTTGTAGAAGCTGCTGGCCCGCAGGCCATAGCGAAATGCCCAGCGTGCATCCGGCTTCCATTCGTGCTCCAGGTAAATGGCCGGCTCTACCGCAAACTCCTTCTCCAGCTCCACTTTGTCAAAAATACTCGAGCCGCCAACGGGTTCAAAAATACCGGGTGTGAAGGTATGGTGAATGATGTTTGCGCCAAAGAATAAGGAATGGTGTGTGCTGATGAAATAACTATAGTCCAGCTTCAGCTGTAGGTCGCGCACTCGGCTGCGGTAGGATGCGCTTTGGCTTGCGTTCTGCTCAAAGTTGAACCCAAAGGCAAAGTTGGTGTAGATAAGGCTCAGGTTGCTGAAGAGCCTGTCCGAATAGAGGTGATTCCAACGGAGGGTGCTTGTTACATTGCCCCAGAAAAGACCAAAGTTACCCCGATTATTAAAGACATCTCGACCCACGTATCCGCTTGCAAACAACCGGTCTTTCTCGCCTAGCTTATAGTTTGCCTTCAAGTTCAGATCATAAAAGTAAAGCTGATTGCCCCGCACCTGGGGGTCGGAGTTGAAGACCAAGAACAAATCGGCATAGCTACGCCTAGCACTTACAATAAAAGATCCTTTTTCCTTCTTTATCGGTGACTCCAACGTAAGTCTGCTGCTGATCAGGCCAATACCCCCTGTGGCTTTGAAGCGCTTGGCATTGCCCTCCTTCATCCGGATGTCTACCACCGAGCTTAGCCGTCCACCATACTTGGCATTGATGCCCCCCTTCTGTATATCCAGGTCCTTCAGTGCGTCGGAGTTAAAGACCGAGAAGAAGCCCAGTAGGTGGCTGGCGTTGTACACCGTGGCCTCATCCAGCAAGATCAGGTTCTGGTCTATGGTACCGCCGCGTACAAAGAAGCCGGCGTTTCCATCCCCCGCACTCTGCACCCCGGGCAGCAGCGAAAGGGTTTTCATAATGTCTACCTCGCCAAATAGGGCGGGCAGATTTTTTACCTGCACAATATCCAGGCTGTTTGTGCTCATGCGTACCTCCTCCACATTGGCCCGCTCACCCTTTACCTCTATGGCCTCGGTGCTTAGGGCTTCTGTACTCATTTCCAGCTCCAGCTTCTGGTCTGCATCCAGCTTCAGCTGGCGCACAATGGTGCTATAGCCCAGGTAGCTAACGCTCAGGGTATAGCTACCCGTGGGCACTGTAATAGAAAAAAATCCATACTCATTGGTATAAGCCCCCGCCTGTACCTCGCGTAGCATGACCGAGGCACCAATAAGGGCTTCGCCATTCGAGAGATCCTTTACATAGCCGCTCAGGGTAGCATTCTTCGGGGGCTGCTGCTGGGCCCACACAAAACAGGGAAGGGTAGCGGACAGCCAAATCCACAGCAAAGTCTTCTTCATCGGGTAGAAAAATCAGCGTGAGAGAGAGTAGGAGTAAGAGGACGCAAATATATATATTGGGAAGACTGCATCCGCGCTTATTGCCAAAATTTTTTGGGGGGGGGAGAGAGAGAAAGGCACTTTGGACTACGATGCTATGGCTGGATGGGCACTTAGCCTAATATAAACCGCCTGCAGGGCAATAGCCAAACGTGTACATTAAGGAACTGCAGAATTTTCTATACATTGCCCGGCATCAACGGCCCGCTGGGCCTAGTGCCTATGCGAGGAGAAAACCACACAGCAAAAAACATCCACGCTGCAAAGAGCCTGATCCTGGCATCTCTGGCCTCCCTGCTGCCCCTCTGGCTGGTGGCTCAGGAATACACGGAGCAAAACATGAATGATAAGGAAGTGCGAAAGCTAGCCCGACAGGGAGATGTCGATGCACAACTGAAGCTGGCGGATCTATATCGGGAGCAGCAGGCGTACAAGCAAGCAGAAGTATGGTATAAACAGGCAGCCAAAGCAGGAAGAACGGCAGCCCTATGCTCTCTTGCAAGCCTGCACCAGGCCCGTATGGAGTACGAGCAAGCAGCAACCTGGTACAAAAGAGCCGCCGAAGCAGGCGAAAAGAGTGCAGTGGTCTCTCTGGCAGCCGTGTATCGTGAACTACGGGAGTACGAGCAAGCGGCTGCATGGTACAAAAAAGCCGCCGAAGCTGGTTATAGCTTCGCGCTGGTTTCCCTAGCCCGTATGTATCGAGAAATCAGGCAGTACGAAGCCGCCGCAGTATGGTACCAAAAGGCTGTAGAGGCAGGCGAAGCAGGGGCACGGGTCGAGCTC